>JAEEJP010000025.1 GCA_016281925.1 Methanomassiliicoccaceae archaeon | reverse complement strand
ATCGATTCGGCGGCTATCGGCGGCGCTGAAACGTTCGCGATCGCAATAAAGCCGTTCTTCTTTGAAGGGAGGAAGGACAGCTTGGTGGCAAAGACCTACAGACGCGTCCAAGCGGTCTGCGAGAACTCATACCTGATAGACAACAGCCTGATCATGTCGCTGGAAGAGGATTGCGACCTGGATGCCGCATTTTCGAAGGTCAACGAAGGAATCGTCGACTACATATCCGAATGCGCGAAATCCGTCGGAACCCACTCCAAGAACAAGAAACGCCTTTCGGACATCAAACCCAGCAGAACCGAAAGATCCGGGAGCATACCTCTCGGGCTTCTTGTCTGCGCCTGAAATCACGATTCAGTTTTTCCCCTGGCAGGGGGGCGCCGCTCCCCTGTACTCTCTTATCCCATGATTCGGCGGCCCTCTGCTGCATCGCTGTTATTTGCGGCTTACGGCCCATTTTCTTCGGAATAAGCAGAGATTCTGCGCGTAAGACATAATCTCATGGGCACAAAAACCTGTCCGACGGAAAGAAATCCGCGTCATCCGCGCAGAATCGGAGGAAAATGGATAGGATAGCCGCCCGAAACCTCGGACGGCATAGGTTTCACTGGGAAGCGGCCTGGTAGCCCATCTCGAACGCTTTGGAATTCAGATCCCTGAACTTCTCGGGAACCTGCTCCATTAGGACTCTGAGAAGGACATCCTTGGGTATGGGGAATCCTTCGACCGCGGACATCGCCCCGATCATCACGGCATTGGCCGCAACCGCTTTTCCGGCCTTGATTGCGATATCGGTGGCATCGATCGTCCTGAGGTTGGGCGCCTCGGATCTGACCGCCGAAACGACGCTGCCGACCGGCGGATACTCCTCGAATCCCGCGGCAACCATGGAAGGCAGGACGGGATCCAGGTTCATCAGTACAACAGTGTCCCTGTTGCCGAGCGGAAGGCTTCTGCAGGTCTCGACAGGCTCGAAGCCGAGTATCATATCAGCGGACCCTGCGGCCTCCAGAGGGCTGGTTACCCCTTCGCCGAAACGCACGGTCGAGAGCACGCTGCCTCCCCTCTGGGCCATCCCGTGGACTTCGCTCATGGCCACATCGTATCCCATCTGCATGGCGGCGTTGCCGAGCACCATGGAGGCGAGAAGGACTCCCTGCCCGCCTACTCCGACTATCTGGACGGTGTATTTCATTTCCTCACCTCGATCGCCCCTCTGGGGCAGACGGAAGCGCACATCCCGCATCCTATGCACTGGACCGGATCGGGGGTGATTTTGCCTCCTTTCTTGAAAAGGGCCGGACAGGCGATCGTCTTCAGGCAAGTCCCGCATCCGTTGCATTTGCTCTGGTCTACGGCGCAGACGGCAGGGGCCAGCTGCTTCCTCTTCTTGAGCTCGAGAGGGCAGGGGCACTTGGATATGATCACGGCCACGCCTTCGAATGCCAGGGCATCCCTGAAGGTCTGGGTGGCTGCTTTGACGTCGTAAGGATTGACGGTCCTGACGAATTCCACGCCGATGCCTTTGACCATGGACTCGATGTCAATCGGCTTGGTAGATACGCCTCCGAACTCCCTTCCGGTGCCGGGATTGGGCTGATGTCCGGTCATGGCGGTCGTGCGGTTGTCCAGGATGACCATGACTATGCGGTGGCTGTTGAACAAAGCGTTGATGAGCGGCGGGACTCCGGCATGGAAGAACGTGGAATCGCCCATGAAAGCGACCGCGCGCTGGTCCGTGGACCTGTCGAAGCCTCCGGCGGCTCCCGCTCCGCCTCCCATACATATGATGAAATCCGCGGCCTGGAACGGGGGCTGGACGCCCAGAGTGTAGCATCCGATATCGGAGCAATAGATGACGTCTTCCTTTCCGGCGGCCCTCTTGGCTGCTGCGAACATGCCTCTGTGGGGGCATCCCGCGCACAGCGTCGGCGGCCTGCTGGGAAGATCCATCTTGGGGACGGACATGGGCTGCGGGAAATCTTTGACCTTGACGATGCCGGCGATACCTTTAAGCGTGTCGGGGGAGTATTCCCAGGCCCTCGGCATGTGGCCGGTCCTCTTTCCGTATACCGGGACGGATATGCCGTTCTGGGCGCAAATCCTGAGCACCTGATCCTCCACGAAGGGCTCGAGCTCCTCGGCGACTATGACAGCTTTTTTGGTCCTCACGAAATCGGCTATCTTCTTCTCGGGAAGAGGGTTGGTGAATCCCAGCTTGAGGATCGAGACCCCGGAGACGAATTCTTTGACGTAGGCGTAAGAAACCCCCGAAGCGATGACCCCGACGTCCCCCTCCCCTTCGACGAAGTTGAGCGGAGATTCTTCGGAGAGCTCAGCGGCCTTGGCATACTTTTCCAGGATGACTTTCCTGTTGAGCCTGGCATACGCGGGGATGTTGACGAACCTCTTCACGTCCCTGTCGAAATGCCCTACGGTCTTTCTCTCGGATATCGGGCCGAATTCGACTATTCCCCTGGCATGGTTCATGCGCGTGGTCGTCCTGAAAAGCAGAGGCATCTCCAGCTCTTCGGATACCCTGTATGCCTCGGCGACCATGCTCCTGCCCTCCGCCGGGGTGGAAGGCTCTATCATGGGCATCAGCGCCAGAACGGAATAGTATCTGTTGTCCTGCTCGTTCTGGGAGCTGTGGGCGGACGGATCATCCGCGCTCATTATTAGCATCCCTCCCCTGACCCCGGCGTATGCCAGCGTCATCATGGGGTCGGCAGCTACGTTGAGCCCGACATGCTTCATGAATACGAACGATCTCACGCCGGAGGAAGCGGCCGCGGCGGATACCTCTACGGCGACTTTCTCGTTCGTGGAGAACTCAAAATAAATCCCCGCATCGGAGGAGATCTTCTCCAGTATGTTGCCTATCTCCGAAGATGGCGTGCCGGGATATGTGGAGGCGAAACCGACTCCGGCCTCGATAAGGCCGCGGGTTATAGCCTCGTTTCCGAGGAGGAGCTGCTTTCCCCCTTCGCTGAGCAGATTGACCATCTGATTGACCTCTTGCGCGTGTATAATGGAACAACGTTATAACTGGTTCGCAGGTCAAGGCAGACAGAAAATCAGAGACAAAACAGAGCATATCAGGGCTGCCCTTATGTCTCTGATCGGAATAAGAAAAGCATTTCAACGCATCAGGATATGGGCTCCCGTGGAATCCGAAGATGTTCTGAGGCAGATAAGGGAGGTAGCGCGTTCGCTGGGCATAACGGATGTCGCGGCGGCATCTGCGGACGCCTGGGGGGAAGATCCGGAAGGGAGAAGCCCAAGAGACCTGATGTCATCATGCAGATCCGTAGTGGTGATAGGGATACCTCTCCCGAAGACGATAACCGATACCGCGCCGTCCAGCTACTACAGCCATCTGTATTCCGCCGTGAACTCAAGCCTCGACAGCGCCTCGGAAAGGATCGCTCTGGAACTGGGATCGCTCGGATTCGATGCGATATACGTTCCGAGAGACGGCTACAAAGGCATCAAAGGCCTCAGAGCATGCATGGGCTCATTCTTCTCCCACAAACAGGCCGCCTATTATGCGGGGATGGGGACCTACGGGATGAACGGACTGCTGCTGACAGAGAAGCACGGCCCCAGGATCAGGTTCACCTCAGTGCTGACTTCCGCCGATCTCCCGGCCGGCGCTCCGATGGACAGGAATCTTTGCATAAAATGCGGGAAGTGCATAGCGTCCTGCCCGGCAGAAGCGATCTCCGACGGGAAGATAGACAGCAACGCCTGCCTCGACCGCAACGAGGAGCTCGGCAGACATGGGATCTCGCCCTGCGGAAGATGCATAGCGGTATGTCCTATAGGAAACATAAAATCGGCGCCTATGTCAGAAAAAGGACTTAAAAACGTCGCAAGGTTCGTTTATCGACGCAATTTATATAATTCAAACAACTATCGAGTGAAGCAAGCAGAGGTTGTCAAGCTCGGTCAACGACGCAGGACTTAGGATCCTGTCCCTAGCGGTTCGTGCGTTCAAATCGCACCCTCTGCACCATATTCCGATCCCCTTACGAAGCTTCTGGGATGCGATGGCGCTGTTTTTCAGTCGTCCCCCGGGAAAGGGATCAGATCGAAGCATTCGCGCATCCTGAGGCCGAGATAGTCGTCTGCATCATCCGGAATCCGGACGGCCAGGACGCAATACTCCTGGAAGAGATTCTCCAGCGCATCGACCGCCTGCGAAAACCTGTCGTAGCGCTGCTCCTGCCAGTATCCGGTCAGAGAATCCCAGCCTAAGCTCCCGACTTCGCATATGATGCGCTCGGTGTTCTCCCACAAAGCGGAAAGGAAGCGCGAACAGGCCCCGAAAGCGAACCTGGCGCAGCCGTCTCCCCCGCCGAGCATGCCGACCATGGCTGCGAGCTGGGACACCGAATCCGATGCCTGCCTGAGGATATCCAGGGAATCTCCCGGGAAGATGTAAAAGAGGGATGCTGTGGCGAGCTTCCTGAGCCTGAAAGCCGCCATGACATAGCTTCCGGCGCTGATGCCCTGCACGCCGGTGGGGGCGGCCGCTATCACGTCGCGGACCAGGGAGCGCCCATAGGGGGCCAGATTCTTTCCCATGGACATGAGCTCCGGATACGATGAGAATTCCGCCTGGGCGCAGAAATCGGAGATTACTATGACCATCTGGGGGTAGATCAGATCCAGGATGCGTTCGGCCTCCTGCCTCCCGATATTGCGGAACGAAGCGGCCAGCCTTTCCCAGTAGACCATCCCTTCCTTTGGATCCTGGCTGAAGGAGAACATCCCGGTGAAGAACAGGGCCTCCGCATCGTCTGGATAGTTCTTCAGAAGGATGCGGGCGCTTGCCCTGACGCCGGACGGATCCCCGCAGCGGATGCAGCCGAACAGCAGATCCATCAAGGCTTTCCTGCTTAGAGCTGCCCTGCCGTCCATGAGATGCAATAGATTATTTGTTATTTATCATTTTTATATGATGAATAATGCTGTTGAATCTATATTGACCTATAATGTCATTTTAATTGCATCCAATAATAATCATCAAATGTGCGGTTGAACGGGAAGTAATGGATGTATATGCCGACTTGAAGACGGTCCGCAGAAACGCGGCGGATATCAGAAAACGGGGGCAAGTGCCCCCGAGATTCAGCTGTGCCTTTTGATGAAGCGCTCGGTCTTGTCGAACGCCTCCCCGAGGACGTCTACTGGAGCCAGAAGGACGGTGCGGAAGTGGTCCTGGCCGAATTCCTGGCAGAAGCCGGAGCCGTGGACGTAGACTACGCCCTCCTCTTTGATCAGATCGAAGACGAAATCTTTGTCAGATTTCCAGGACGTGCCTTTCAGATCGATCTTGGGGAACATATACAGCGCGCCCTTGGCTCTTCTGGTGCTCAGGGCCGGGATCTCGTTGATTCTCTTATAGGTGAAATCGGCCCTTTCCCTGAGTTTCCTGTTCATCTCGACGATGTAGTCCTGGGGACCTTCCAAAGATGCCCTGGCGGCGGCCTGGCAAGGCACATTGGGGCAGATCCTGGCGCGGAACTGCTTCATCATGCCCGCCCTGATCTCGTCCATGAGGCCGTCCTCGTCCATGAAGTAGCAGTATCCCACCCTCCAGCCGGGCATCAGATTGACCTTCGAGAATCCGTTGAGGATTATCCTCGGGACGTCGCTGGGAAGCCTGGAAGCCGAGAAGAACTTGCCGTCGAAGACGATCTTGTCATAAATCTCGTCGGAGATGAGCGGTATTCCGTATTCGGCGGCGATATCGCCGAATTCCTTTATCGCCTTGGCGTCGTAAACGGCTCCGGTGGGATTGTTTGGGTTGCATATGATGAGGGCTTTGGTGCTGTCGGTGATCCTCCTGCGGAGCATGTCCGTGTCGGGCCTCCAGTCCTCCTCTTCGATCTGCCTGTAAGGCACCACCCTGCCCTCGTAGAAATTGATGTATTGGGCGTACGACGGGTAACCTGGCCCCGGGACCAGAACCTCATCGCCGGGCTCGATGAACGTGCCCATCATGATGTTGATGCACTCGCTGACGCCGGCGGTCACGTATACGTCGTCGGAGGAGATCGAAACGCCGTTCTTCTCCAGCTCCCTGCGGACGATGGCCTCCCTGAGGTCCGGCTGCCCCTGAGAATCTCCGTATCCGTTGTCGACGTGATCGACAGCCTCCCTGAGAGTCTGCTTGAAGTACTCGGGGGTCTCGAAATCCCATTTGTTAGGATCGCCGATGTTGAGGCCCAGAAGCTTCTTGCCGGCTTTGGCGGCCTCGGCGGCGGGAACGGTCACCTCGCGGATGGCGTAATTCATTCCCAAAGACCTTCTGGATGCTCTGATCTGTTTCTTCATAAGCGATCGCCACTCTAACTGCTCATGGATATATAATGGATATCAAAAGCCAGACGTCAAAAGGCGGGCTGGCCGCCGGCGCCAGGGAATGGAAGGCGCCGTGCGGCGGCAAATTGTTTGGGGGAGGGGAAATCCCTCCGTTCCGGTCAGTAGGAGATTCCCTGCCAGAGCATGGCGTCGGCGACCTTCTCGAACCCGGCGATGTTGGCCCCGGCCACGAGGTTGCCTTCTACGCCGTACTTCTTCGCTGCTTCCGATGCGTTCCTGTAGATGGTCTTCATGATTCCGTGGAGCTTCTCGTCCACGTCGTCGAAGGACCAGGAAAGCCTGGCGCTGTTCTGGCACATCTCGAGGGCGGATGTAGCTACGCCGCCGGCGTTGGCGGCCTTGGCGGGACCGAAGAGGACCCCGTTCTTCTGGAAGCAGGCGATCGCTCCGGGGGTGCTGGGCATGTTGGCTCCCTCGGCCACGGCGATGACCCCGTTCTTGACCAGAGCCTCGGCGGACTGCTCGTCCAGCTCGTTCTGGGTGGCGCAGGGGAGGGCGATGTCGCAGGGGATGGTCCAGATGCCTCTGCATCCTTCGGTATAGACCGCGGAAGGAACGTAATTGACGTACGTCTTTATCCTGTCCCTCTTGACTTCCTTGATCTCCTGGAGGGTGCGGTAATCGATTCCGTTGTCGTCCCTGATGTATCCGTTGGAATCGGAGACGGCGATGACCTTGGCGCCGAGCTGGGTGGCCTTCTGGCACGCATAGATGGCGACGTTTCCGGAACCGGAGATGACCACCTTCTTGCCCTGGAAGGACTTTCCGCAGTCCTTGAGCATCTCGTCGGCGAAATAGCACAGCCCGTATCCGGTGGCTTCCTTCCTGGCGAGGGATCCGCCCGAGGGGATGGCCTTTCCGGTGAGGACTCCGGTGAATTCGTTGGTGAGCCTCTTGTACTGGCCGAACATGAATCCGATCTCTCTGGCTCCGACCCCGATGTCTCCGGCGGGGACGTCGGTGTCCGGTCCGATGTGCCTGCAGAGCTCGGTCATGAAGGACTGGCAGAAGCGCATGATCTCGTTGTCAGACTTCCCCTTGGGGTCGAAGTCGGATCCTCCCTTGCCTCCTCCGATGGGAAGGGTGGTCAGGCTGTTCTTGAAGATCTGCTCGAATCCAAGGAACTTCAGGATGGAGAGGTTGACGGACGGGTGGAGCCTGAGGCCTCCCTTGTAAGGCCCGATGGCGGAATTGAACTGGACGCGGTAGCCGCGGTTAACCTGGACCCTGCCCTGGTCGTCCACCCATGGGACGCGGAACATGACGATCCTCTCGGGCTCGACGATCCTCTCTATGATCCCTGCCTTCTGGAGCTCCGGCCTCGCCTCGATCACGGGGACGAGGGATTCGAGGACTTCCTCGACGGCCTGGAGGAACTCAGGTTCGTTCGCGTTGCGCTGCTTGAGCCCGTCGAAGACGGACTGGAGATACTCATTGCTGATTGCCATCTGTTAGCCTCTGCAATTGATGGGCTTACATAGCACAGGTATTATTTAAATGATACATTCAAGAATCTTGAATTGGAGTGTATGATTAGACAAACATCTAATTGATATAGGCTAGATAAGACAAATATATGCCAAGAGACACCTATGGCGGATAATCGGAGAAGACGTCTCGGAACGGCGGCAAACATTCATGAAAACGGCCCGGATCCGGGCCGGAAGAGGTTTGCGGGGGATTCCCCCGCTTATGGTCTGGGATCACGCGAGATCGGGCAGGATGGTGAGCTTCCCGTCGTCGCCCTCGAAGCTGTGTCCAGCGAGGTTCTCGGGGGTGGCGGAAAGGCGGTTGCCGTCCTCGTCGAGGAACTTGATTCCGTAGAACGCGTTGACTCCGATGTAGGTAATTCCACCGTTGAAGTCGATGAACTCCAGGTCGGTGCAGTAGGCGAAAGCGCTCTTTCCGATCTGCTTGCATCCTTCCATCAGGACGACGTTCTCGAGCTCATCGCACTTGTAGAATGCGTGCCT
>JAEEJP010000024.1 GCA_016281925.1 Methanomassiliicoccaceae archaeon | reverse complement strand
CTCTGGGCCTGCTGCTGCAGTTCCATGAGCCTTTTCTGTCTGAGCGCTGCCAATTCAGGGTCATCCATGCCGAGACCTCCCTCAGGCTTTCATCTCGTCGTAAACCTCTTTCGCGGCATTGTCCAGAAGGGACTGTCCGGATGGGCTGATGGAGCGTCCTTCCTTGTCTTTCGAAACGAGGAATCCCGCTGCCTCGAGCTGCTGCATGAATTTTCTGGCGATGTTGCGGCTTCCTTTCACGGCTCTGTTGGGCATGGATCCCTTGTCAGCGAATCCGCCGTACTCGGCCGCGAGCTTGGAAGAGCCCATGGGGCCTTTGACGTACAGTTTCCTAAGGATGGATGCAGCCCTGGTGTACCACCAGTCGTCCTGGGACGGGGCTCTCTCAGTGTGCCTGCCAGTCTTAGCGAACTCTGCCCACTCAGGGGGAACGATGTTGGAGTTCTCCTTGAGCTTCTGGGCCGTCCTAAGTATGAGCTGTTCGGCAGGAACATCGTAGACGGTTACCATTTTAATACCTCTAATTGCCCGTGCGAGCAATATCAAGCGTGTATCCTAGAACTGATATATAAGCATTGCTAGATGCAATATGCAATCACAATTCCTGCTCCGCACGTTCGGCGCCTGCCCCCGTACGGCCTGGGGATGCAACATCCCCCACGGAAAGAACGCACAACCGGCGCTCTTTGATATCCGTGGGTGAGGCTATTGATTGCATATATTTAATGAATTCCTCGGATCCGTTTTGGCAATAGATAAATATGCATTTTATTTTGGAGGAAACATGGCTATCGAAAATTCATTCTGCACGCATTGCGGAGCCGTGATACCAGACGGTTCAAGGTTCTGCCCCGAGTGCGGGACGTCGGTGGACGGGTCGGAAAACCCTTACGCACGCGAGGGCCATCAGCAGAGATCCGAAAGCCTGGACAACGTCCGCATCCTGATTTTCCTGTATGGGATCATAGCGACCATCTTCGGATTGCTTGCCGTTCTCGGGTCATTGATAATGGATCCCGAGATATGGGAGCAGGCCATGGAAATGTCCGGAATGACTGTCGACATAGATTTCGAATCTCTGAAGATGTCGGCGCTCATCGAGGGGATCATAATCGTAGCCAGCGGCATCTGCGCCATCCTGTCTTCTTATTTCATCAAAACAGGAAGCAGCTACCGGGCCTCGCTGATCCTCTGCCTGATCGCCTCCATACTTTCCCTCGTATTGTTCCCGCTCGGAATAGTCACCCTGGCTGTCGGCCTGTACATGACGTACCGCATATACGCCTCGAAAAATGCATTCTGAGAGGGGTCCGATTCCGGATCCCTCATAATATCTTATATCATCATTTTCATCGCCTTGTCCGTGAGATACATCGTTGCCGTAAGCGGCGCTTCGGGCTCCCTTTACGCTCTCCGTCTGATGGAGACGCTCGGCGGAGATAAAGACATCATAATATCGGAGACGGCCAAAGCGATTTTCCCGGCCGAAACCGGGATGGACCTTTCAGCTCTGGAAAAACATGCCGCCAACGTATATTCGGACGGCGATCTGTTCGCTCCGCCGGCTTCCGGAAGCTGCCGCTACGACGCCATGATCATAGCGCCGTGCAGCGAATCCACGGTGGCGAAGATCGCATGCGGGATCGCGGACACGCTGATCGCCCGGGCGGCTTCGGTATCCATCAAAGAAGGCAGGAAACTGGTCCTTATGGTCAGGGAGTCTCCAAAAAGCGCCATAATGCTTGAGAACGAGCTCAAACTGGCCCGCTTGGGAGCTGTCATAATGGATGCGAATCCCGGATTCTATCCGAAGCCGGAAACGGTGCAGGACATCGTCGACATAGTGGTGGGGAGATGTCTGGACCAGATCGGCGCCGAGAATAATCTGTACAGAAGATGGGGAAATAATTCAGAATAACTGAATAATTTATCCTCCAATATTATCAGATTGTTTTATATTCTTGTAAGAGAATCAAAAAACCGATTCCCATGGGAAAATTCATCATCAAGAAATCGAAGAACGACGGGTTCGTGTTCAACCTTTATGCCGGAAACGGGCAGGTAATCTGCACCTCGCAGGTATATGCGTCCCTCGCATCCGCGAAGAACGGAATCGAATCGATTAGAAAGAACATCGGCTCCGATATCGAGGACCAGACTTCCGAAGGTTTCGAGGCGAAGAAAAACCCGAAATGGGAGATCTACATCGACAAAGCCGGGGAATATAGATTCAGGCTCTGCGCTTCCAACGGGCAGCCCATACTCGCGAGCCAGGGGTACAAAGCCCTCGCCAGCGCTAAGAACGGCATAGATTCCATCCGCAGAAACGCGCCGGAAGCCCAGATCGTCGAAGATTTTGAATGATCATCCCGGGAGATGCCTCCCGCTGAAACATTTTAATCCCTTTCTGCCGCTTTTTGCATTCACATCCGCAGAGCGGTTATCCCTGCAGACGGCTGTATCTGGGATAGTTTTAATTCCAAGTCATAAATTGGGGTAGGGTTTGAAATGGCTAGCATCTCCCAGCGCTTGGAATCGCTTCCTATGACGCGCACGTCATGGATCATCCTGCTCGTAATAGGCATCGGATGGATGTTCGATGCGATGGACCAGGGGATGGTGAGCGGCGTCCTTACCGCGATAAGCAAAGATTGGGGCCTCACCGCCTACGAGAAAAGCTGGCTCTTAAGCTCCGGGACATTCGGGATGATTCTGGGCGCCGCCCTTTCTGGGAACATCGCGGACAGATGGGGAAGGCGCAGAGTCATAACGGCGACGCTTCTGATATATTCCCTGGGAAGCGCTCTCTGCGGGCTCTGCACGGAATACTGGATGCTGATATTATGCCGCTTCATCACCGGATTCGGCCTCGGCGGGGAGCTTCCGACGGCTTCCGCATATGTGACCGAGATGTCGCCCGCCCGTTTCCGCGGAAGAAACGTCGTCCTGCTGGAAAGCTTCTGGGCATGGGGGTGGATAGCGGCCATGCTCGTAGCCTACCTTATGATCCCGCCTTTAGGATGGCGCATTGCGTTCTTCGTGGGGGCCCTGCCCGCCCTGTTCGCCGCCGTCCTGAGATACGGTGTGCCGGAATCCCCCAGATATCTGGAGATCTCCGGCCGCCATTCCGAAGCCGACAGCATAGTATCCAAGTTGGAAAAGGAAGCGGGCGTCCAACCTGTGGACGCTGGCCCGGAGGACCTCTCCGCGAAGAAGATGAGGTGGGGCGATTCGTTCAGATTGCTCTGGAGCCGCGGGAACCTCCGCAGCACCGCGGTTCTGTGGGTGATCTGGTTCGGGATCAATTTCGGCTACTACGGTTTCGTCCTGTGGACCCCGACCCTCCTGTCCGACAGGGGATTCGACATGGTGACGAGCCTCGGATACACGCTTATAATGTGCATCGCGCAGCTCCCCGGATATTTCAGCGCGGCATATCTTGTGGAGCGCGTCGGTCGCAAACCCATCATGATCATCTATTTCCTCGGCACGGCATTGGCATCGTGGCTGTTCGGGCACGCCGGATCGGAGGATGCCGTCCTCGCTTCGGGCTGCCTGCTGTACTTCTTCGCTCTGGGCGCATGGGGATGCGTCTATTCGTACACGCCGGAGGTCTATCCCACAGACGTCCGCGCCTCGGGATCCGGATGGGCATCGGCTTTCGGCCGCATCGGAGCGTTCATAGCGCCGTTCATCGTCCCCGCGCTGTACGGGCTGTACGACGAGGACGCGGGCTTCGCCATGGTGTTCGCCGTCCTCACCGCATGCTTCGTCATAGTAGCCGCGGTGGTCGCCATATTCGGAAAGGAGACCAAGAATTCAGAATTGCCCGATCTCTCGGAATGAGATCCCGCCCCGGCCCGTCAGAGGCGGGATTTCTCTGCAATTATCCATCGTCAATTATTAAGTCAAGCGCAGACTACGGTCATTCAGCGCAGATTCGGAGCTCCGGGATACGCATGCTATTCGACAGATATTCAGCCAAGAAATTCGACGACCTCATTCTGGGAGACGATTCCGGAACGGAGATGCGCAATGCCGCCGAGATCGGCAAAATCATCTTCCAGCTCATAGAAGACACCGGCAGCGTGCGCGTGGCCAAGTATGTCGGTGCCAAATCGTCTTGCTCGATACCCAATGAGATTTCAGTGGCAAAAAAGAAGTATGCCGTCAAAGAAGTGGGCCTGAAAGCGTTCTCGGGATGCTCGTCCCTGAATTCGGTTTCCCTCCCGGATTCCGTCGAGACGATAGAGAACCTCGCTTTCGAAGGGTGCTCCGGCCTCGAAGCCATCGAAATCCCGAAAGGGATAAGAAACATCAGAGGCGAAGCTTTCCGCGGCTGCTCCCGCCTCGAAAGGGTGACGATGAAAGACAGCCCCGAAGTCATAGGAAGATACGCTTTCGAAGGGTGCGTTAGGCTCAGAGAATTCTCCGTGGAGAAGGGGAAGGGAAAATACGGGTCGGATTCCACCGGGATGCTTTATGATTCGGACATGGGACGCCTGTTCCGCGTCCCGTATGCAACTGAGGGCGGAGTCAACGTGCCGCCCGGCGTCCGGGAGATTTCCGGCGGAGCATTTTCCGGGTGCGCCAGCGTCACCGCGATAAAAATCCCCAGCAGCGTGGAGAAGATCGGGGACAGAGCATTCTCCGGATGCCTGAGGCTGGCCCTCCTCTATGTAGACCCGCTCAACGCCCATTACCGCTCCGATCTCCAGGGCATCCTCTACGATTCGGATGTCACCGAAGTTTTCAAGGCCCCCAACAGCATCGTGGGGGCTCTGGAGATACCTGCTACGGTGAGGACCGTCCATATGAACGCTTTCGAAGGATGCACGAAGCTGGTTTCCGTCTCCATACCTTATGCGACTTCGTCGATCGAAGATTCCGCGTTCGAAGGATGCTCCGGGATAAGGGTGGTGTCGTTCGGAAACGGCATCAAATCCATCGGGGACAACGCATTCAAAGGATGCTCCGCGCTGACCACCGTGGAGATTCCGGAAAGCGTGGAGGAGATAGGCAAAGGCGCTTTCTCCGGATGCTCCAGGCTGTCTTCGGTCTCGATGCCTTTCGGCGTCAGCGTCGGAGAAGAGGCTTTCCCTGCGAACGTGGAGATGACTCTGATCTGACCCCATGATCCAGCATACCCAAGAGAAAGAACCTAAAATGTGATGCCATTCCCAGTGGCATGGACAGAAAGAAACTATTCAAAAAAATCGAGGGCTCCGTAAAAAGCCTCGACGGGCTTCCCGAATCCATGGAAAAAGCCGGATTCGACGGGAAAGACATCAAATTGGTGGGATACATCATATCGGGGTCCCGTTCCGAGCTTTACGAAGCCGTCAGCGCAGACGATGCGGCCGTCTCGGAATCGGCGGCCTCCAGAATCTCCGAGGAGCTGTCGCTCGACAGGAACGTGGTGAAATCCCTGGTCAGAGACATGAGGGAAGCCGTCCGCGGACCCGAGAAAACACATGAAGCGAAGCCGGACAGATCCGCGGTCCAGGTGAAGAACGCAGGCAACAACTCATTCGTAGGGGGCTCGGGGTTCGTTTTCAAGCCGATGCCTACGGTCAGAAGCGCTTATTATCTTGCCAAATACGTCGGAGACGAAGCTGAAGTCCGCATCCCGGAAAAGATCCTCATCGGCAGGATGGAAGGGACGGTGACGGCCATAGGGGAGAACGCGTTCAGAAGGACGCCGGAGGAATCTGTTGTCCTCCCTGAAACGGTAACCAGCATAGGGACCGCCGCTTTCGAGGGATGCGCGAATCTGAAGGCCGTGAACGTGCCGGCCGGAACGGAGTTCATCGGCGCAGGAGCGTTCAGAGACTGCCCCAAACTCGAATCCATAAAACTCGGGAAGGGGTGCGCAAGATACATATCGGATCCCAGAGGCATCATATATAGCGCCGACGGGAGATCGCTGCTTCATGCTCCCGGAGCGATTACGGGCGGCGTGGAGATCCCGCCGGAGACCGAGAAGATCGCTGACAGCGCATTCTGGGGATGCACCAGAATCGAAACGGTGTCCATCCCGGAAGGGGTGAAATCCATAGGGACATCCGCTTTCGCAAAATGCTCCGGGCTCAGATCCATAACGCTCCCCGCTTCGCTGGAATCCCTGGGCGATTACGCCTTCGGAGAATGCGATTCCCTTGAGTCCATATCGGCGGCCCCCGGAAGCGGCCGTTTCTCTTCGTCCGGCGGCGCGCTTTACAGCGGCGACGGAAAAACCCTGATCAGAGTTCCTGGGGGCGTCTCTGGAAGCTTCTCGGTGCCTGAAGGCGTCGAGACCATCGAAAAAGCAGCGTTCTCCGACTGCGGTTCTTTGAAATCCGTCGCGATGGGTTCGGTGACCGAAATAGGGGACGACGCGTTCCACGGATGCACAAGCCTGGAATCAGCCGAACTGGGGCCGAAAATCGTTTCCGTCGGGAAATATGCGTTCATGGGATGCTCGTCGCTCAGATCGATATTCCTTCCCGACAGCACGGAAAAGATCGGGACCTGGGCCTTCGGCGAATGCCACTCGCTGGCCGAAGCGAGCATTCCGGGAACGCTCGAGACGAATATGACCTCTTTCCCGGAGACCGCCAGAATCGTCAGAAGACGAGGGCATGGTCCCCGGGCCCGCCGTATGAGACACCCCGGACAACATTAAAAAATGGCAGAAGCGATTCCCCGCCGTCAGCCTTGTCTGAGGCAATGAATTAGGAGAAGATTCTGATGGAGAGCAATAAGCGCCCCGAATCGATGGAACGCATATCCTCGCCCGCTCTGGCGAAAGGATTCATATCGGAGGCCGTCGAGAGCCTCAGAAAACAGATAGGCAACGGAAACGTCATTCTGGCGCTGTCCGGAGGGGTGGACTCCTCCGTCGTGGCGGCGCTTCTGATCAAAGCCGTCGGCAAGCAGCTCACCTGCATCCACGTGAACCACGGCCTTCTCAGGAAGGGGGAGCCGGAACAGGTCGTGAAAGTATTCCGCGACCAGATGGATGCCAACCTCATCTACATCGACGCCACGGACCGTTTCCTCGGCAAACTAGAAGGAGTGTCCGATCCGGAGCAGAAAAGAAAGATCATCGGGGCCGAGTTCATCCGCGTATTCGAGGAGGAAGCCCGCAAACTGGAAGGGGTCAGATTCCTCGCCCAGGGCACGATTTATCCGGACATCATCGAGAGCAAAGGCGTCAAAGCCCATCATAACGTCGGAGGGCTCCCCGAGGACCTCGGTTTCGAGCTCTGCGAGCCTATCAAATTCCTCTACAAGGACGAAGTCCGCGTAGTCGGAAAGGAGCTCGGGCTCCCGGACAGCATGGTCTACCGCCAGCCCTTCCCCGGGCCTGGCCTGGGCGTGAGATGCACCGGGGCCATCACCCGCGAAAGGCTGGAAGCCGTCCGCGAATCCGATGCCATCCTGCGCGAGGAATTCGCCGATGCGGGCCTCGAAGGCAAAGTATGGCAGTATTTCACCGTGGTCCCCGACTACCGCTCCACCGGCGTGAGAGAGGGCGAGCGCTGCTGGGACTGGCCGGTCATCATCCGCGCCGTAAACACCAGGGACGCCATGTCCGCGACGGTAGAGGAGATTCCGTATCCCCTTCTGAAGAAAATCACGGACCGCATACTGTCCGAAGTCAAAGGCGTCAACCGCGTCCTTTACGACCTCTCCCCGAAACCCTGCGCCACCATTGAGTGGGAATGAGCGGACAAACCAGGGGGACGGCACTAACCATGAAGTTCCGCGCTCCCTGGAGCCCTATCGCCTGCCGGAAATCAGCCGCCCGAACCGAAAGTATATAGAATGAACTGGCGATTACAAACCTGTGATAATCGGGCGCTTGTTGGCTTTGATTTCTGCCATAATTTCTGTGGCCTGCATAGCTGACCCAAGCGTCTCGGCGGAACGCGAGGATACCGGCGCAGCCTCTGACTCCGTCCCCACCAATCCCCCGGAATACGCCGCAGAAACGGCATATATGCGGATTCCTGCCCAACAACTTCGGAACTCAATAGGACAGCCTGGAAACACCTTAACGAACGCGCCACGCAATTCTCCCCTCTTGTGATATCATGATTTTCGGTAAGAACAAACTGATAAAAGAGCTGAAAAAGGATCTCGCCGAAAAGGAATCCCAGCTCAAAGCGTCCAGCGACCTCATGAAGGACGCCCAGAACGAGCTGATCCAATTCCAGAAGAAAGCCGCTTCGGCAAAATCTGATCTCCAGGCTGCCCTGGACAAGAAAGAAGCCGAAATAAAGGAGCTGAAGGGTTCCAACGAAACCCTGAGGATGGCTGCGGACAAAGCCAAAAAGGCCGAATCCGAAATCCAATCCAAACTCAGATCGGCCGAAAGCGCCCTCTCCGACGCGAAAAACGGGCTGTCCGCCGGGGCATCGGATGCATCATCGTTCAAAACCGAGATCGAATCCCTGAAGGGGAAGCTGAAATCCCTCGAAGAGAAACTTCTGTCGAAAGACGCGGAACTGAAGGGCAGAGACGAAGCCGTGAAAAAGCTCGAGGCCCTGGTAGCCGATAAAGACTCGAAGCTGAAAGAGGCGGAAAGGAAGATCGCGTCCCTCATAAGCAAGCCGGCCGGAGCCGCGGCCGCCGCGAAAGAAGCGGATGCCCCGAGCCCTTACAACGTCAGATTCGTCGCGGACGGCGAAGTGATTTCGGAAGTCCAGATGTCTTCCGAAGAAGACGCGTACAAAATCCCTCCGATACCTCGGAAGGAAGATTTCGATGCTGAGTGGCAATATGAATTGGACGGCAACGACGTCACGGTCACCGCCGTATACGTTCCGACCGTCTACAATCTCATTTTCTTCGTCGACGACGCCAAATACTGCGAGATGAAGGCGTCCGCCACGGACGACATCCAGGTGCCTCCGGTCCCCCAGAAAGAGGACTATAATGGCGAGTGGGAATACACGATCATCGACGGAAACGAGGTCCGCATAGACGCCATGTACCGCCCG
>JAEEJP010000004.1 GCA_016281925.1 Methanomassiliicoccaceae archaeon | reverse complement strand
CGTCGGCCATGGCGTCGAATGGAGGGTGCTGGAGGTGACCAAGCGCAACAGGGGCTTCCTCAGCGCGCTGAGGATCCAGAAGCCCGACGAGAGGCAGACGCTGCCCGCATCCCAATACATCCCTCAAAGCGCCATCGAAACCGCGAAAGAGGGCCAGAAGGCCGAATGATATACCTACAAAAACGAGAAATTCAGCCAGAAAGAAAACCCAATGTACAGGGGCTTCCGGTGTGTGCTAATGCCTGTCCTGAGCCGTCAGGAGGGGGTGAATGATTTCCGAATAAGAGACGGACCAGGGCCACATTCACAAACTGCTCCTGGTTCTCGAGACGATCCGGCTGATAGCCGATCTTCTCCTGGCTGCCTTCCTTGAGGAAGACACTAACCCCTTACGGTCTCCTCGGGAGGCCGGCAGGAATCGAATAAAAATTGTCGCAGGGACTTTAAAGCTGTCGTCTGGTTGCTGCGGAAATCCCTGCGGCAGGCAATCCGCGGATCTGATGCCCCTGCGGCATCGGAATCCTGCCCTGATTTTGTCTGCCATGTCTCTGACTTCTTCATCGGACATGGCTACAGTGGGGAAGAACACGGGGAGATCGTATTCCGACGCATCGAAGCCTTCTATGCCGTCGATCCCTTTTCCCTGGACATATGCGAGCGCGTACCTCACATTCTTCTCGTCGGCCCGCCTCATCTCGGGATCGTAATTCTTCAGGGCCTCGAAATCCCCGGACCCCCTGAAAATCACTCTGCAGCCCCTCTTCATGGCCAGCCAAGCGGAAACCAATCCGCGGTCGTCGTCCACATCGGCTACGACCTTGCCTTGGGTCCCTATCGGAAGCCCGGAATGGCATTGGATGATATCCTGGAATATGTACGCCATATTGTCCCTGACCTCTATGAAGAACGTGACATCCGGACCTTTGAGCTTGACTTTGATCCCCAGGCTCTCATTCTCCAGGAAAATGGCCGAACCGGCCTCCCTGGCGACGTCGATGCTCGTATACGGGTGGCTCCCGTCCCTGCGGGCGTCCACCGCGAAAGTCTGCCCTTGAGCAAGTCTCCCTCTGGAATATGCCGCGGCAGTCCTGCAGATGTCGTCCATGTCGGAGGAGCACGTCTCCGCCGCGGATATGGACGCGACGCCGAACACTTTCCGGGCGGACCGGATCGCTTTCCCGGTGTCCTCCGCCTCTATGAAGATCCTGGCGCCTTTTTTGGTGACGAAAGCCTCCACCCCGTCTCTGACAAGCATTGACATTATGTTGTCTCTGAGCTGATTCTCGAATCTTTTGCGGACCGGATCGCTTTTCAGCCCTATTTCCGAATATCTGAGGAGAAGAATCGTCACGCCCCGCCATGTCCTGCTCTGCCTTAAAACATATCGCATGCGTGCCTATGGATGGCCGGTTTTCTTATGCCGGCCGCCCGGCATGAGCATAGAACCGCGGCTCAGCAGGATCGCGCAGCCAACAGATCCAGCGTAAGCTTATCCCTTCTCCCGCCGAAAAAACGATTGAGAACGTCGGAAAAAACCCGGTCTCCGCCTATGGATTCGAAGAGCGTCATGCACGACCTCAGCTTTATCGCGTCGACTTCTCCCATGATTTTCTTGATGTCCTTCCCCCCATGCTTCAGAAGCTCCTGCGATATGGAGATCAGGCGCCCTCTGAGAACTTCGTCGGAATAGTACTCCCTGGCTTCCTTTTCGCCGTCCAGCCCGTAGTATATCGCTGTGCTGCTTCTCCCGAGACCTTTGAGCTGGGGGAAAATGTACCACATCCAATGGCTTGACTTGTGGCCGTCAGATATTTCAGCGAAGGCTTCGGCAAATTTGTCTTCCTGCGCCCTTTTGAACCGTTCCAGCGACATCGCGGCCATTAATCAAGCTGTTCCGATAAGTAGCTATCACAGCCTTCGCGCCCCCAAAACAATTTAGCGGACACAGACATAGGTGAGGGCATGGAAGCGCTCATCCTTTTGGGCCTGCTGACGACCGGATCCGCTGCAGGGGTCCTCGGAGCCCTGTTCGGCCTCGGAGGAGGGTTCATTTTCGTCCCGGTCCTGATGCTCGCGTTCGGCTTGGCGCCCGCGGAAGCCATTTCCGTGAGCCTCATAGGGATAATCGCCGGATCTGTGGGCGCATCCACGGTATTCGTCGACAAGGGCACGGCCAATGTGCGTTTGGGGCTGCTACTGGAGATAACCACGGCTGCCGGAGCGATTATCGGCGCTCTCATAGCCGGACTGCTGGAAGACTGGATTCTGATGTGCATATTCTCGGCGGTAGTCCTGTACAGCGGGATCAGGATGGCGCTGAACCCGGAGAAGGTCATAGAGCCGGCCGAAGGGTCTGACGGCAGATTCGCATTCGGATACGAGGACGACGGCGGGAAGGAAATAAGATATGAGGTCCAGAATGTGAAAGGCGGTATGGCCATATGCACCGCGGCCGGGATGGTCTCTTCGATGACCGGGGTGGGAGGAGGCGCGGTCAAAGTGCCTCTGATGAACCTGTACATGCACGTGCCGATAAAGGCGGCCAGCCCCACAAGCAGCTACATGATCGGCATAACCGCGTTCTCAGGGGCGATAACTTACTTCCTGGCGGGCACGGTTCTTCTTGAATATGCGGCGGGAATCGCCATCGGCGCTTTCGCGGGATCGCTGGCCGGAACGGCGCTGTCGAAAAGGATCCATGCCAAGCATCTCCGGAGATACTTCTCCGTTCTGCTGTTCGCCGTCGCGTTGCTCGTTCTGCTGCAGGCAGGAGGCATCCTATGAATCTGAACAGATCCACCGCAATGACGCTGCGCATCGGGATAGCCATAGGGATGGCCATGATAGCTGCCGGACTGGCCATGTCGGTTCTGGGCTATGGTGATGCCGTGCTCAGCGCGGGCATCCTGGTTCTGATACTGTCCCCTCTGGCGGGAGCGATCGTTTCTTTCATAGCCCTGGCATCGGAGAAAGATTGGTTCTGGACATCGGTAGCGGCAATGCTGCTTGCTATCACCGCAATAGGAATGGTTATAGCGGCCCTGCGATGCCCGAAATGAATATGCCGGCGAAGCTGTTCGAGACGAAACTCATCGTTTATCGGATGACGGCTCTGATAATGCCGGTTCAGCTTCCGTTTTCTTTGCGGCTATCATCTCGAGCTTCTTCATCATCTCATAATTCTGGCAGTATTCTATGCGTCTCTTTTCTCTATAATCTAAATAGAATTTCAGAGCGTCATTCACTACTTCCGCGATAGTTTCGCCCTGAAGAATGCGCTCTTCCTCCAACCTTTTTCTAAGTACAGTACTGATTTTAACTGAAATCTGGACTGATGTTTGTCCTGCAACACCCATACAACACTTAAAAACATCGTAATACAAATATTATTTCCATTCGTAAATGAGTTGTATGAAAGTAGTATCACATATGGATAGATATTATTGAACAATGAAAATATCTTCACTGAACGCTGGAAACTTCATTGCTTTGAAATTGAATCGGGACCTGGCCCGGACATTTGACTTTGCTTCGATGCTTCCTTTGAATTGATTCACCATATGAAACTAAACTGCCAGGGCCTGACAGCGATGTCCGAAACTAAATAAAACCATGAACAGTCGCGATTATGAAGGAATCGGCTTCGCCAGAACTCGCAAATCAAATTCAATTACGTCTGGATCTCCGGAAACCCCGGCATGAACGCGCTCTGATTCCCATTCGCCTCAGAAATCGCCGCGACTATCCTAATGGACCAAGTTTCGATGATTATGTTCACGGACGGCCTCTGCTCTGCACGCACCATCTTGCGGTCCGCTTTCTACTTTGGAAATATATGCCCAATCTGGAATACAAAATCGCCGGCCATGAATTCTGGACGCCCAAACCGAGCATCCAGCAGATGATCTGAAATCCAGACGCATATCAAGCTTGGAAAACGGAGATTCAAACTATCGCCGTTGCCAACTGCCATCACCCCGTCTACGGTCAAATAATTCATATGAGTTTCATATGCAACATTAAATAACATCATGCCGATAAACAACGGAGCGGAATTTCTCGAAGAACCTAATCCGCACGAAAACGCATGGGGTGAAAGAACATTCAACAGATGAGGCACAGCCAAATTACCGATTCAGAGAATCGACGCATCTTAACAGTCGCTAATCCGCAAACCAATGTTGACATGATATAAATTATATAATAAATAGATGACATAAATAATATAATAAATTGTAAATTATTTGTAAAATAAATGAATTTATTCCTAAATATTATTGAACAGACATGATGAGTGAGTATTATGGGAATATTGGACGATGACAATCCGCTTATAGACAACAGATGCCCCCAGTGCGGCACGCAGATGACGCTTGGCGGCTCCTGCCATCAGTGCGGATTCGGAAGGGCCTCAGGCAGCAGCGGCGGCAGCGGAGATATCGTAGATGTTACGCTTGAAAACATCGATAAAGCGATGGAATGGAACGGAGAAGACGTAGGATACCTCAAATCAATATTCCTGGGCATTGTCCAGATTTTTTTGCGTATGTTGTCCTGTTCGTAATCTTCGATTGGTTGCTGAATGTAAAAGACTTGCAATGGATATGGATCGTACTGTCCTTGCTTTGGGGCGCTTTTACTATGTATGCAACCGGGCCGTTCAAATATTGGAGCTGGAAATCTGTATTGATAACATCCCCAGTTTTTATTGTGCCGATGGCAGCCACATATGCGCTGCACGAAGCAGGTATCCTAGACGGGATGATTAAGTTCGATTCCGATGGATCCATGCCTCTGTGGCTGCCTGTAATGGTAATATCTGTGATAGCATGGTGGGTCGTCAATAAAATTGTCAAAAAACGCTTCTGAAACGGCCTGCAGAACTATGCTTCGTATTCAGACCTGATGAACGTCGGCTTTCAAAAAAACTGGCGCCTGAAAACTTAAAACACTTTAGGCGAATCGAAACAATATCCCGTTGCGGTTCGCCGAAACAATATTCAAACTCGTAACATTGCTGACTTTGACTCATGATATCCGGAAAAGACGCTGTTCCCAGGGCAATCCGGACGCTGCCCTAAAACCCTCATTCATCTTCGGGGAACGGAATCGGATCCGGCCTCCCCATACCGCTGAGCACCATGCTCGCAAATGCCGACGACATCGCGCATCCGAACGGTCTTGCCTCTGATAAAAGAAGACGAACGGCAACAGCATCAGGAAACAATCTCCGAATCGATGTTCCGGCTTCAGCCATATGAACATCCGCCCTCAGAAGGAACCGCTGCTGATATGAAAAATTGGTGCAAGGGAAGGGATTTGAACCCTCGAACTCCTACGAGAATAGGCCCTGAACC
The DNA here is from genome assembly GCA_016281925.1 of Methanomassiliicoccaceae archaeon. Taxonomy (GTDB): domain Archaea; phylum Thermoplasmatota; class Thermoplasmata; order Methanomassiliicoccales; family Methanomethylophilaceae; genus Methanoprimaticola. Next base: position 25,157 of record JAEEJP010000004.1, on the reverse strand, counting down.
TATCTCCTTTGGCCAGGCTCGGATACCCTTGCACAGGATAGACCCATCATCCTTTGCTTGTATTTTAATATTGTTGCTGGATCAGGAACCGTCCTTCATTATCTTCATCCATCCTCCGGACTCATAGACGGCTAAACCTCTCTTGCTCAGGAGAGCCTCGAATTCCTTCCAGGAAATGACCTCCAGCCTGTCGTTGTAGCCTTTCGTGAACTGGATCCCTTCGGTCCCCTTCACCTTTCCGGGTTTCAACCCTTTGTTCTTAGCTATCGTCTGGGCTTTTTTGATTGTTATGCGTTCCATGGACATCCTTAGGTCACGCTTTCATATCGCCAAATATCATATAAAAAACATTGTCAAAGAAAGAAAAACAACTCATATCGATGGAATAGTGCCAGTATCATATATTATAGATATTTGGATTATTAATCCAATTTAGATACATCCATGGCAACCGCAACCCATATCAATGTCCGCGCGTAAGCGGTATCCATGCCTGAAAGAATGGGCCTCGTTCTGCGCTCCGGAACCGGCGCTACGGTCACCACGGAGATGGGGATCGAAGTCGGCCGTGCCTTGGCCGCGGAGCACAGACGCGTAGCCGTGATCTCCGACGACATGAGAAGCACCCGCATGATGAAGGAAGCGCTTATCTCCGGCATCCTGTCGCAGGGAGCCGACGTCCTTGATTGCGGGGGCGCCGCAGAACCCGCCGCCGCCTACGCCGCCAGACTGGCGGACTGCTCCGCATACGTATCGGAATGCCCGATCTACGGAAATCCGAGCGGATACAGGCTGTTCAACAGGGACGGAAGGCCGTTCACGGAAGGCCAGATCAGACGCCTGGATTCGGTCCACTCGAACCTGAGCCCGCCCGACCACACCGGACTGGGAAAGAGGATCCTATACCGCAACGCCGTCCACGACTACAATTCGTTCGCGGTATCGCGCATAGGGAAGATGGCCGGCGCGCCGGTGCTCCTGGACTGCGGATGCGGCATCGCGTCGGAATCCGCTCCCCAGGTGCTGGAATCGGTCGGGATCGAAGTGATATCCGTGAACAGCCACCGCAGCAGGGATTTCATCCCGAAGGATCCGTCCGCGGAGACCCAGCAGTTCGGATGGCTCCATGATTTCATTTCCAACAAAGAAGGGTGCATAGGGATCGGCCTGGACCGCATCGGTTCCCGCGCGACGGTCATCGGCGAGGACGGAAGCGTCATAGATCCCGCATCCGCGGCCGTTCTCGCGGTCAGATCCGTGAAGCCGAAGAGCTTGGTCGCATCCATGGACGTGACCTCGCGGGTGAAAGAGGAATTCCTCAGGAACGGGGGAGACCCGGAGATGTTTTCCCTGTCTCCCATGAGAACCGCCGACGCCGCCACCTCGATGGCAGAAAAAGACGCCGACATGGCCGTATGCGGCGCCGGGATCATGTATCGCGGGATCCCCGCGCTGGACGGGATACGCACCGCCGCGGCCATATCGAAACTCGCGGAAGAGGGAAGCCTCAAAAAGATGGCCGAAGAGGTCTCCATCCTCAGGGAAAGCACATCCGCCAGGATCGACTGCGACCCGGACGCGTTCATAAGAGGGATGGAATCCATCGTATTCAGCGGGGAAGGCGAAGCCTATTCCTGCAGGGACGGCTGGAGGATCGACATGGACAAAGGATGGCTCATGATCCTCAGCCCGGAAAGAGGCGTCTGCAGGATGTCCGCGGAATCGTACGACAGCGCGTATCTGGCGGGGCTCCTGGAGACAGGGACCGATCTGGTCAGGGCCGCGTCCAGGGCTCAGTAAACGATCTCCAGATCCAGGACGTTGCCTTCCGAGTCGTAAGCCTTCCAGCTCCGGCGGTCGTAAGGCTGGCAGGTTATGATGTGGACGCCGCCCATGTTCCGGAAATAGTCCAGATCGGCCTCGGACGCCTGGTTGGAGTATCCCGGATGGGAATGGGCGGAGCCTGCTATGCTGTAGTCTATAGGGGCCATCCACTGGTTGAGGAAGCTGTGGCAGTCGCCGTATACGGTCCCGGGAAGTATTATCATCTCGGAGATTACGCCGTCTATCTCGCGCGTCATGCACAGGAACTCGTCGGGATACGTCGATCTGGCCGCGTCGTTGAACCCGTCTATGAAATCCACATCCACTCCGGTTATCATCATTCGCCGTTCACCAGCTTCTCGCGCACGCGCGAATAGAAATCGTCGTTGAAACGTATCATGCGCGCTTTCTTGGAGGACATCATGAACTGCACGGACGTCCCGCCTTCCATCTCCACCTCGCTCTGCCCGTCCAGGACGATCATGCATCCCCTGTCGAGGACGTTCTCCACGGTTATCTTGGAGCTGGCCGGGACCAGGAACGGACGGGTGGTGTATTTGTACGGGGCCATCGGGACCACCAGCATCGCTTCCACATGCGGATCCATGTACGGCGCCCCAAGGCTCATCGCGTAGCATGTCGATCCGGTGGGGGTGGATATGACCACCCCGTCCGCGCGGAAATCGGCGGCGAGGACGTCGTCCACATACACGCGGTAATGGCGGATCTTGGCGACGGTATCGGTGTGGACAACCGCCTCGTTGACGGAATCCGGGAGATATTCCCCCTAATAGCGGGAGGCTATCTTGAAGCGGGAATCCACGGCGTAATCCCCGGACAGGAGGCGGTCTATGCCTTCCCTGATATGGCCCCTGTCTATCTCGGCGAGGAAGCCCACGCTCCCCCCGTTTATCCCTATGACCGGGGCATCGTTCTTCTGCATCGCCCTGAGAAGGGTGCCGTCCCCTCCGATGACGATCACTATGTCGGCGTCCATGTCCTTCAGCGGGGTGCCCGGGATGCCGAGGACCTCCGCGATGCCGCTGTCCACGATGCAATCCTGGCCCTGCAGCGCGTCAAGGACCTGACGCGTGTATTCCGCGGCGTTGTCCACGGAAACGTTCGTGTATACGCCGTATTTGAGAGGTCCGTGCGGGAGTATGTCGTTCTTCATAGCGAAGTCGTAGACCTTCCTGTCCCCGACGGCCATGAAATTGGACCTGCGGTCGAGGTCGAAGGGCATGTCCAGCGGATTCCCTTCCAGATCGTACACCTCTCCTCCGGCCTCCTTGAGGATGATGTAGCTGGCCGCGATGTCGACTACCCTTATCGCGCGGAAATAACGCTTTGAATTCATGTAATAGCCGTCGGCTTCCCCCTCTGCGACGATCGCCATCTCGAGGGAGGCGCATCCGAACGAACGCGAAGATTTCACCCTAGCGGCCAGAGCGGCGGATTCCGGGGCGGCGCTGTTGCCCTGGTAGATCATCATGAAAAGATCGCTCAGATCGGCTCTGCGGACGTGCATCGGCTTCCCGTTCTTGAAAGCGCCTCTGCCTTTCTCGGCCCACATCTCGTCGCCGGTGGCGAGATTGCGCAGATATCCCACGTATATGTCGGAAAGCGAGGATCTTCCCACGGCCAGGGACACCGTGTAATACGGGATAGAGGCGATCGCATTGGATGTGCCATCTATAGGATCGATTACGAGGGTATCCTCGAAGCCGTTGTCCACGAATCCGATCTCCTCGCTCAGGACGTTGACCGGGATCTTCTCGCTCTCGATGAACATCATCGCCGCGTTCTCGGCTATCTTGTCGATCTGCGACGTGGGCGTCCCGTCGGCCCCCATGCAGACCTTCTCCCTTTTGGAGGCGGAATCGGGGATCAATGCGACCGCCTCCCCCACCGCATCCGCGATGCCCGAAAGCATCTCGACCGTAATCATGGCAATCCCGATGCAGTAGAGCTTTATTGGGATTTCCTGCCCGGTTGCCGTCCGAACCAATCTTATTATTCCATAAATGAATAATAGAGCGGTAGTTTTCGAATGGATGCGGAAATCAAGAGAGCTATGCCGGGGCTTTGGCTACTGTCCTTCAGCACTTTCGTGGTCTGCGTACCCGCGGCGTTCACCCAGATCCTGTCGCTGGACCTGATGATCGATCTGAACTCGTTCCCTACCAAGGGGTACGCATGGACTTTCCCCGCTTTCGTCGGCGGGGAATGCGCCGCGATGGGGCTCTTCGCCGGCCTCATAGACAGCGTCGGCCGCAGGAAACCGTATCTCATCGGTTCCGTCATGTTCATTGCCGGTTCCGTCGCCTGCGCCATGAGCACGGACATGTCCATGTTCATATTTTTCCGCATCATAGAAGGATTCGGAGCGGGGATAATCATAATCACCTGCATCGCGCAGATTTTCTACGACGTCCCGGACCGCAAGCACCGCTACATCGCGAACGGGATAATGTCCCTGGGATTCGGGCTGGGCATGCTGGTCGGGGTGTTCCTCGGGAAGGCCATCATAGACGGCATGGGCTGGGAGCTCACCTTCTGGGCGATGGCCGCGCTCCAGGCGATAGTCACGTACCCTTCGCTCCAGGTCCTCTCCAACGGGGAGCCCAGCAGGATGAAAGCTGATATTGCGGGCTCGATAATTCTCATGGTCCTCGCCGGATTCTTCGTCTATTTCCTTCAGAAGCTGTATCTGGACTGGGAGCCGGTCAGCTCCGAGGGGCTCATGGGGACGGCTCTCATAGTGATGCTGGCGGTCGCCTTCGTGCTCGCCGAAGCCGTCAATCCGGACTCCATGGCCCATCGCAGGCTGGACGACAGGAAACTGACGGCGGCGTCGATGATTTTCATCGTGCTCCTGGGAGCGCTGGACATGGCCGCGGTGGGGTCGATGATGAAGATCGCGTTCTTCACGTACCAGATGTCCATCCTGGAGGCCGCGCCGTACTTCGTAATAATGGTCCTGGGAGCGGCGACGACTGCCATCACGATCTCCAAAAAAATAGACAGGACAGGGCATCTCGTCTGGTTCCTGCTGAGCGCCGTGCTCACGCCGGTCGCGCTTCTGTCGATGCTCCTGGTGAGGGCGGACGACCCCTCATACATATTCGCGATCCATCTGTTCCTGCTCGGGCTCGCCATAGGGTGCCTGGTATCCATGCTCAACGCGACCATCCAGAACCGCACGAACGAGAGCAACAACGGCGCCCTGATGGGATTCGCCATACTGATACGCACGGCGGCCCTCTGGCTGGGCTACAATTTCTACCAGTTCATCACCGACCAGTATATGATGGCGAAATTGAGCCCTTATCTTGAGCATTGGGACGAGATATTCCCGTTCGACATCCCGGCGGACAGCACCCTGGCCAACCTTCTTATCACCCCTCTGAAAGAGCTGCTCAAGCTTCTCCCCGGCCTGACCGACGAGATCGCCAGGGTATACGCCGAAGGGATGGGGCAGGCGCTCATGCTGGGCGCCATCATTTTCGTGGCGGCCACCGTCCCGACGGCCGCAATCCTGGTTGGAAGGAGGAAAACATTATGAGACCAGTCCGCGCAGCCATCCTGGCGGCCTTCGCCGTATCCGTCCTCATCGCGATCGCCGCCGCATCGGATTCCAGCGATGCCGGCATAGACATGCTCCCGACAGGCGAGGTCATGATCTCCGGGGACAACGTCCTGGACCACGACATGCGCTTCAGAATCGCCTCGACTATCGTGTTCCTGGACGGAGCCAGCCTCGACGTTTCGGCATTCACACTGAGCATCGGACAGAGCTCCGTCATAGCCGTGCCGGGATCGGCGTCCGTATCCAGCTCCGGCGGAAAGATAGTGTTCGAAGGCGGAGGCCCCCTGGTATTCGACGACGGAGCTCTGCTGCCTTCCAAAGAAGACGTCACCGTGACCTTCGACGGGACGGCTTACGCCGGCCGCGGATCCTCTCTTGAGCTTGGATTCACGCCACGCGGAACGGACCCGTGCATACATGTGGAGTGGGGGAACCATAGCCTGGCGCTGGACAGCCCCAGCCTGAGGATCACGAAGAATTCCGGGACCACAGAGATCGCAGCGGGATTCTCGCAGCTGTCTTGGACCGATACAGTGAGGAACGGGAACGCTCTGGTGAGAACAGACACCACGACCGTGACGCCAGGCGGCGACGGCGATGCGCTGGACATCATCCTGTCCCATATAGGCGGGGATGACGGCCTGATTTATCTGAAAAGTTTCGGCATAAGCAGCGTGTCGTCGTCCACGTATTATGCGGAAAGCGATGTCACAGTCTCCTGGACAGCATCCGGATTCCACCGCCTGGACGTCTCTCTGGGCGCCAAAGGGGAGTTCTCCGTGAGCTCCGAGATAGACGAGATCGAAACGGAGAGAAGCAGAGGCGGCATCCCCGAAAGCAGGACCGTCCTGGACGGCATTAGCTGGGAAATGAACTTCGATCTGGCCAGGCCTTTCCGGATGGTATGGGAGTTCCTGATGGGGAGCGGCGACCGGATAAGCGGCCCCGATGTCATCAAGGGCGTTTCCGTATCGATCGATTCCGTCTCGATCTCGGATTTCGGGAAAGGCACCGAGAAGAATCTGTCCGGATTCCGCTTCGCATTGGACAGGGAAGCGCCCGCGGAATACCGTATAACCATCGTATGGAGGGACGGTGACGCGGCATACAGGGTGACATCGTCCGAGATATCCCTCGATTCTTTCGGCATCAGCACCGATTTAATGATGGATCTGGGCGCATCGGTATCGGAGATCAGGCTGGAGATCGTCCCGGACGCGGGCCCCAGAGTATCGGCATCCTTATCCGGCCTGGAGCTCGAGATCCGCGACCTGGATCTGGCTGGGCTGTTTTCCGTCCTGTCCAGGACCGGCGAGCTGGACATACAGCAGATATTGGACAACTGCCAGCTCATACGCATCTCCGCATCTTCCGTCTCATACTCAAAAGGCGCGCGGACCGTCTCGGCCAAACAGGTAAGCATGGCGCTCCAGAAAGACGAGAGAAAACGCAATGCATTCGCGCTGAGCGTCGGCGGCATCAGAGGCTCCGTCGCGCTGGACAGAGGCGGATCCCTGGATCTGGATGCCGGGAAGACGTCGGTTTCATTCACCACGGACGGCTCTCTTGCCGAATACATGGATGCTCTGGCGGGAACGCCCCGCATCACCAGCGATTCCGAGCTTTCCCTGCATATGGAGGCGGAACCGCTGAGAATGAGCTATTCTGACGCGGAAAGATCGGTTTCCGTATCTGGCAGGCAGATCTCCCCCGGCCAGCCGGAGATTTCCCTGGACCTGACCGTGAAGCACAGCGTCTACAGGGATTCCACCCGTCTGGACGGCAGCGCTGAAGCTCCCGGGATCGAAATCACAGCCGGAGTGCGCGATCGCAGCAAGGGAATAGATATGAAAGCCGTACTGGCTGATCCCGATCTCGCGCTCGCCGGGATCGACCTCGGCGCGATGGCCCAGATACGCGAAGAAAGCGGAAGCATAAGCCCGCTGGACATCGCCGACAGCGCCGACAGCATAGTGCTCTCCGCCGGATCCGCAGATGTCGATTACAGCGGAGCGCACATCGGACTGGGATCCCTTGACTTCAGAGCTTCGGGTTCCGGCAGATATGCGGCAGGCATAAGCGGGAACTCGGCGCGCCTGTCCATGGACGGGAACACGATTAATGCAGATAGGATCTCCCTTTCGCTGACGTCCAGCCTGCCGTTCTCCGACCTGCAGAAGGCCGCCGGCGACGGATTCAGGTTCAATGCCGACGCCTCGATATCGTTTGATGCGACTTTGGACGGGGCATCCGCGAGATTCTCCGGCGGCTCGGTCAGGACAGAGATCGGCTGCTCCGGATCTCCCGCCCTTGCCGTCGGCCTGATCTATGAGCGCTCGGAAAGATGGGGCAGATCCGTCCTGGACGCCGACATCCGCGCCGCAGGATACGACGTCAGAGCCGAATGGAAAAACGGAAGCATGTTCTCGGCGGCGCTCCGCGATCCGGAGATCTCCATAAAGGACCTGGACGCCGATGCCGTAGGACCGGGGAACATGGATATCCTGGCCATTCTGGACAGCGCCGGCAAAGCGCATGCCTCCGCCTCCTATGCGGACATAGTTTACGGCGGATACAGGATCATAGCCGGATCCTTCGCCGTCGAATCCGGCTCCTCAGGCATGCACATAGCATCCGCAAAAGCCGGCTCGCTCTCCGCCGCCATCCCTTCCGAGGGCGGCTCCGTAAACATCTCATCTGGGGCCTTGAATCTGAAGATCACTTCCGATGCGCCCTTCGCAGACATCCGCAACGCGATCCGCGAAAGCGGAAGACTCGGCCCGGGCATGAAGATCTCGGCGGAAGCCGGCATCGAAGACCTCGGCCTGACATATTCCGGCGATGCATATGCCATATCCGTGGCCGGCGCATCCGGCGGAAGCCGGCATATCCTGGCTCTGTCCGCGTCCGCCGCCCGCCCGGATGACGGTTCCGGTACGCTGATGGACGCGGAGATATCTGCTTCGGGACATATCCTGGCCGTCGATCTGGACAGGACCGAGTCCAGAGGTTCCGCGGTCAGCATCCGCATGGCCGATCCCTATCTGAGAGCTTCCAGAGCAGACATCGACGCGATGGTCTCCATTTACAAAGAGGCCGGAGGATTCTCCCTGGGAATGCTCGACTGCCTCGAATCCGCCCGCGTAAAGGCTTCTGGCATAGCAGTCGGCACGGACGGAGCCGTCAACCTCCGCATCGACGCCCGGTCCCCTGACCTGACCGTCGTGACCGCCGGCGGAAGCGGCGCCTGCCTGGAAACCGGGGCGATAACAGCCGAATCGTCCGCCGACGGAGGAAAGCTGAAGCTGAGCGCCTCGTCGATGGCCGCAGACATGGCATCCGGCCTCTCTTTCGGCGGGATCGAGGACTTATTCGATACCGGCAGACCGATCGGTTCCGATGCGAAAGCCGACATCAGCCTTTCCCTCGCCGATCTGACACTGACCTATTCCTCGGATTCCGTCGGAGCCGCGATGAATAAAATAGGCGCCGCCCCGCGGACGGCGTATGTTTCCGCCGCGTTCGGACGGGCGGCAGACTCGGACAGGATCCTCCTCGGGATGGATCTGACCGCAGAAGGATATTTCCTGTCATACGACAGCACCGGCATTCATTACGGCGAGCTGCCGCTGAAAGGCGACCGGCTCCATGCGGAATCCTCCGACATAGTCTATTCCGTCACGGAGCTCGATCTAACCGAGCTTTCCAGGATATTCGATGAAACGAAGGAGATCAAGCTCCAGCAGATCCTGGACAGCTGCGGCTCGCTCAGCCTTTCGGCCGGACGCGCCGAAGTGGAATGGGACGGAGACGGGAAACCGGACGCTGTCGTCAGAAAAGCCAGCGCGGGACTCTCCAGAGACGGAAGCGGCGTCGCCACCGTCACCCTCGCCATGGACGAAGCGGCAGCTGAAATCCCGGTAAAGGAGCAGGAGATCAGGATCCGCGCGGACGCGACCGAGCTGTCCCTGTCTTCGGACATTCCGTTCTCCGAGCTGGTGGAGCTCATCCTCGGCGGGCTGGACTTCAGAAAGGACACGAATATGGGCATCGTCCTGACGACCGCCGGCATGGACATCGATGCTGGGATCGGAGAAAACAGCATCTCCCTGGAATTCGTCCCCGCAGGCGTTTCCTCCGGCACTGTCAGAGCGGAGATCGCCCTGGAATACTCTCTGCCCGCCGGCAAAACTTCGCTGGGAGGAAAACTGGACGCCACCGGATTCAGGACCCTGCTGGATGCTGCTCTGAGCAGAAGCCAATCCAAGATCGCGGACCTTCCGAGCGCCGTCGGAAAGGGATCGACGGTCAGAATGGAGCTGACCGATCTGACCGCAGACATGTCGGGATTCGACATCGCCGCCGCTTACAGGATATTCATCGAATCCGGCCCGCTGACCGCACAGCAGATTATAGACTGCAGCGACAGGATGGGCGCCGGAGCATCCGGTGTGGCCGTCGACATCGGCGCGGACGGGGACGCCGAGCTTTCCGCCGAAAACGCCCAGATTTCCCTGGGAAAGAACAAAGGGCAGAACTCGATCTCGTTCGGATTCGACGGGCTTCGCACCATGATGGAAATGAAGGGAGGGGAGCTCGAAATCCAGTCCGGAGCCTCCGAGATCCTGCTCTTTTCGGAGGGCTCGCTCTCGGAATGCATAAGCGCGTTCCTCGAAGGCGCCGATTTCACATCCGATACCCGCGCGGAGCTGCACGTCTCCAACGAGACCGCCCTCATAGAATACCGCACCGGAAAGGACTATCTCACGCTGTCCAACGGGAAGCTGTCCGAGCGCTCGCCCAGGTTCGTCACCGCGGTCCTGTCGATGGAGTATTCCGAATACAGGGACCAGACGGCTTTGACCGGGAAAATCTCGTCGATCGGCCACTCGATCACGGTGAAAGACAGGTCGACCGTGAAAGGCGAAGACGGGATCATGTATCTTACCTTAAGGACGGAAGAGATCTCGGGAGGGTTCGAGGCGGCATACGGGAAGGACATCGGCTTCTCCGCGAATCTGTACATGCCTTGGAGCGCCGAATTCAGCTATTATGACGTGCAATTCCGGGTGGACTGCGACGAATCGGTGGTCTCCCTGACCAACGGCTCCCTCAGCGTCGACGGATACGACCATAAGAAGCAGGGCCTCCTCGCCGTCGTCCCCGCCATCAAGAGCAGCGATTTCAGCATAGAAAGCAGGGTGCTGATGTCGTCCGAATCCCTGTCGGTAACCGGGAGCGACCCAGAACGCCTGATCAGCTCGTACGGAAACGCGGAGATAGACATCAAAAAGGTAAGCGCCGACATGAAGAGGGGAGACACCCTCAGCGTGACCCTGGAAGACCTCAGGCTCTCGGTGACCGATCAGGACGGAAAAGTCACCGAAAGGACGCTCAAAAGGCTGGACATAACCAAAGACCAGAGCGGCGCGGAGCCCGGAAAGAGCTGGGTCGAGAAGAACTCGCTCCTTCTGGCCGCGGTTTTCATTGCGGCATCCGTCGCGATGATAGCCGCGCTGATCCTCCATCGCTCCAAGAACCGGAGGCCCCCAGAATCCGAGAGATGATGTTCGAACGGAGGGGACTCCGGCCTCCCCCAACCGTTTATACTGCCGAACCGATGGGCGCAGGCGATGGAAGCCGTCGACCGCACGAACGGAAGGGTGTTCTCGGACAGAGGGCGCCTATACACGGAATCGCTCTGCCCGGGGAAGAGGATCTACGGGGAAAGGCTGGTGAGCGTCTCCGGGACCGAATACAGGGAATGGGACCCCAGAAGAAGCAAGCTTTCCGCCTATCTTTCGGCCGGAGGAAGGTCTTTCCCGTTCGGAACCGGAAGCAGAGTGCTCTATCTGGGCGCGTCCAGCGGGACCACCGCCTCCCATGTGGCGGACATCTGCCCGGAAGGGAAGGTCTTCTGCGTGGAATTCGCCCAGAGGATGTTCAGAGAGCTCGTATCCACCTGCGGAACGCGGCCGAACATGATGCCCATACTGGGGGATGCCACCAAACCCGACGGATACTCCATGTTCGTGGGATCCGCCGACATAGTCTACCAGGACGTGGCCCAGAAAAGGCAGGCCGACATCATCTGCGACAATATGGACGCTTTCGGCGCGCAGTACGGGATGGTCGCCGTCAAAGCCCGCTCGGAAGACGTCACCGCATCTCCGGAAAGCATATTCGCCGCTGCCGAGGGCAGAATCAAGGAGAGAGGATTCCGCATAATCGACGAGCTGTCCCTGGAGCCTTACGAGAAATCCCATGAGATGATCGTGTTCGGGAGGAAAAGCCTGTGAGGACGGCATACGCGGTGGCGTTCGACGGAGACAGGTTTCTGATGGTCTGGAATCCTCGCCGCGGAGGCTGGGAGATGCCCGGAGGCCACGTCGAAGAGGGAGAAACTTCCGAGGAAGCCGCCGCAAGGGAATTCGAGGAGGAGGCAGGATATTCCATTAGGATCGTCGCCACCAGGGATCTGGGGCCCTGCGACGTGTGCGCGGCCGTAATCGTGTCCAAGACCGGGAAGCCCTGCGAGATGAGATCCGAGCTGTTTTCCGCGCTCCCCGATACGCTTTCGTTCGGCAGGGACGAATATGAGGATACCGTCCCTTGGGCCAGAAAAATATTGGAAACGCAGGCATCCTGAAAGTACATTTAAATAGGGATTGTCCATAGTCAGCGTCAGCCTCGCCGCATAGATATGATTCGGAGGATCACACTATGGCAAGAATGCACACCAGAAGAAAGGGAAAATCCTGTTCCAAACACCCCATGGTTTCCGAGAATCCCGCATGGGTCGCCCTCAGCGCCACCGAAATCGAGGACCTCATCGCGAAGCTCGCCAAAGACGGGATCATTTCCGCGAAGATCGGGCTAATCCTCAGGGACCAGTACGGAGTCCCCGACGTGAAGCTCGCCACCGGAAAGACCGTCACCCAGATCATGGCAGAGAAGAACGTCATGCCCTCTCTTCCCGAAGACCTTTCCAACCTCATGAGACGCGCTATCTCCCTCAACGGCCACCTCAAGGAGAACAGGGGAGACATCTCCAACAAGAGAGGCCTCAACATGATCGAAGCGAAGATCAGGAGGCTCGAGCGCTACTACAAGAGGAACGGCGTCCTTCCCGCGGACTGGAAGTATTCCCTTAAGAACGCGGAGCTCATGCTCAAGTGAGTCGGATGGACGGACAGGTCCCATCAAAACTTCTTACAACCTTATCAAAAGCCGCGGATATCGTTCGCGGCCATGATTTTATCCAAGTCTACTCCCACTACGATGCCGACGGGGTCTCCTCCGCGGCCATAATCGCGAAGACCCTCCTCCGCATGGGGAAGGAATTCAGGATCACCCTTTTCACCACGCTCAACGACCGCGGGATCGACATCATACGCGGATGCGGAGCGAAATGCGTCATCATCACCGACCTCGGCGCCTCGTACATCGAGCAGCTCGACGGGATGCCGTTCGACGTCATCGTCCTGGACCACCACACCATAATCTCCGAGGCGAAGCGCATATGCTACGCCAACCCCCACCTTTACGGGATCGACGGCATGACCTCCGGCTGCGGCGCCACCATGTCGCTGCTGTTCGCCGTGACCGCCGACGAAAGGAACTGGGATCTGGTCCAGATCGCGTTCGCCGGGATCGCCGGAGACAGACAGCACATCAACGGGCTGTCCGGGCTGAACACCTACCTCCTTTCGGAAGGCGAGAAACGCGGATACATCGAAAGGATGCCGGGATCGCTCATCCCCGCCGGGGACCTGTCGGAAGGGCTTTACCTTCTCACCGACCCCTACATACGCGGCGTGAGCGGCAGCAGGGAAGGCGTATCGCGGCTGCTGAAAGACGCTGGCATCGCGGAAGGGAAGAGCTATTCCGATCTCACCGAGGAAGAGAGCAGGAAGCTTTCGTCGCTGATCGCCGTGAAACTGGCGTCCCAGGGGATGCTGCAGCAGTCCATGGCCGAGGTCGCCCGCGACAGATACAATCTGAAAGGCATGGGCATGGACGCGGAAGTCCTGTCCTCGGTCCTGAACAGCTGCGGGCGCGCCGGAATCGGCGGCACCGGGATAGCCGCGGGGATGGGCGACAGAGCGAGCTTCAGGCGCGGATCGGAGATAACCAGGGAATCGGCCGATCAGGTCGTCAGATGCATGGTGGACCTCGACTCGGCCGGGCTGAACCAGATGGAGCACATCCAATGGTTCGACACCAGCGACTCCGGGTTCACAGGGATGCTCTGCGGGATCGCGATGCAATGCATCGGGGACCCCGAAAAACCCACCATCGGGCTCAACAAATCCAACGTCCCCGTGAACATCTCCTCCAGAGGCATGTGGGGGCAGCTGGAGAAAGGCATCGACCTTTCCGTCGCCATGAGAGAGGCCTGCGCATCCGTGGGAGGCGTCGGCGGAGGGCACAAAATCGCTTCCGGAGGCTCGGTTCCCCCGGACAAAGTCGATCAGTTCCTCATGAATCTCGACGGAATCATCGGGAAGCAGCTCGGCTCCTCCAGCTGACGGGGACCTCGTCGGTCCTGAAACGCTGCCTGACGGCCGTCTCGGACACATCCATTCTGACGCCGGAAGAATACATCTCGCTCCCCAGCCATGCGATCATCGCGCCGTTGTCCATGCAGAACCTGCGGTCCGGCACGAACATCTCCGCGCCTCTGTCGGCGGCCATCTCGGCTACCATCTCCCTCAGACGCATGTTCTGGGCCACCCCTCCGCCGAGAAGGACCTCGTCCTTCCCTATGTGCGCCATCGCGCGCTCGGTGACCTCCGTGAGCATGGCGAAAGCCGTCTCCTGGACGGACAGCGCGATATCTTCCAGGCGGATGCCTTTCTTGTATAGAGCCACCGCGGCAGTCATCAGGCCGGAGAACGCCACATCCATGCCTTTGACCGAATACGGGAGCTCGTAATATCTGTCACCGTCCTTGGCCAGCTTCTCGAAGGTCGGCCCGGCGTAGAACCCCATCCCGAGCTCTCTCCCCAACTTGTCCAGCATGTTTCCTATGCCTATATCCTGGGTCTCGCCGAAGATCCTGTAGAGCCCCTGGGAATAGGCTATCACCTGGGTGTTCCCGCCCGAAGCGTACAGAAGCGCCGGATCCTCGCAGCCGGTCTGGGCGCGGCCTATCTCTATGTGCGCTATGCAATGGTTGACGCCGACTATGGGGACCGACAGATAACTGGACAGAGCTCTCGCCGCGGTGGCCGCCACGCGGAGGCACGGCCCCAGCCCCGGGCCCATCGAGAACGAGACCAGGTCTATGTCCTTGACTCCCATGCCGGCCTTGTCCAGAGCCTCCGAGATTACGCGGGATACGACGTCGGTATGATGGTTGGCGACTTCTCTGGGATGGAGCCCGCCTTCCTTCGGCCTGAACATGTCGAGCTCGTTGGCATAGACCCTGCATTCCGAATCGACTATGCCGACGCCCAAGGTGTGCGCGGTGCCCTCTATCCCGAGAGTGATCATATCCGCGCGAAAGCCGGAGCCGTTATTATATCCTGCCCAGAGCAGACTGTCCGGATGTCTGGGATGCGGATCCAGCAACAATAATCATTAAATAGTACCAATTGATGCACCATCTATCGGACTCGTGGTCTAGATGGTTATGACGTCGCCTTGACATGGCGGAGGTCGCCGGTTCAAATCCGGCCGGGTCCACCATCCTTCTCTTTGCTTCATTTATAATTCTCGGGTTTCGCATTGAAGTCTGCGGGCATCGCTATAGTCTGGCCGCAGCAGGCCGGCCTGATATTCGCATCTATTTATATAGAAAAATAACCGCTATGACGATAATCATACTTCATACGAATTTCGTAAAATCAATTCAATTTTCTTATGATTTCATAGCAAAAATACGAAATTCGTAAATTATTCTGAATAGTTTAATAAACAGGTCTTTCTTAGGGATTGGCATCGGATTGCCGGCATAGAGCCGGTTTCATCCCCCGATGGGCTGGCGAAAGGCAACCGCTCATGCAACTGCATGAGGTGTAATATATGGTCGATCTTCTAACGACTCTGAATGACATGATAGGCGTCTGGAACACCTACTTCTGGCGCATATCATTTGTCTTCCTCATCGGCCTGGGCATCGTCTTCACCCTCAAACTGAAGGGGATCCAGATTACAAAGCTGGGCAGCAACGCGAAACTTGCTGTCTCCGGCGTGAGCGAAGGCAAAGGAAAGAAGAAGCTCTCGTCTTTCGAGGCTTTCTGCATAAGCATGGGCGCCCGCATAGGCGTCGGAAACATCGCGGGAGTCGCGACCGCGATCGCCACCGGAGGACCGGGAGCGGTCTTCTGGATGTGGATATTCGCGATCATCGGTTCCGCGAGCAGCTTCATGGAATCCGTTCTTGCCCAGATATACAAAGAGCAGAAAACAGACGAAGGATACCACGGCGGGCCCGCATATTACGCCACCAAAGGCCTGAAGAGCAGGAAACTCGGCATTTTCGTCGCCATCCTCCTGGTCCTGACCTTCGGAGTGGGATTCGTCATGGTGCAGTCGTGCAACGCATCCAACGCGCTGTGCGGTGCATTCGAATTCGAGAACAACCACCTCGTCTTCGCCGCGATCATAGCGGTCATCGCCGCCGCCCTCGTGTTCGGCGGTTTCAAGATCATCGGGAAGTTCTCTTCCACCGTCGTCCCCGTGATGGCCCTCCTGTGGATCGTCTTCGCCATAGTCGCGATGGCTTTCAACGCCGGGAACATCGGCAACGCCATCGCAAGCATCTTCGCCAACGCGTTCAGCATACCCAGCATCCTCGGAGGAGGGATAGGTACCATCATCATCACCGGTCTGAAGAGAGGAGTGTTCTCCAACGAAGCCGGTCTGGGTTCCATCGCCAACGTCGCGGCCACCTCGGACATCAAGCACCCCATCAAGCAGGGGAAGATCCAGTCCTTCGGAGTGCTCGTCGATACCCTCATAGTCTGTACTATCACCGCGCTCGTCGTCCTTTCCTACGGGACCTTCGAGGACATCATCGGCCTCGGCCTCAAGGGATCCAACCTCGTCCAGGCGGTGGCAAGCAGCACGCCCATGGGAGACGCGGCCAACATCATCATCGCGATCTTCATGTTCGTCTTCGCTTTCACCAGCATGATCGGATACTACACCATGAGCGAGTCCAACGCCAGGTTCGTGAGGGACAACAAGATCACCGTCAACACCGTGCGCATAGCCGTGATCATAGTCGCGTTCGCGGCCGCCCTCGTCACCGACGTCACCATCGCGGACAACATCAGCGACACGTTCATGGCTGCGATGGCCGCGGTCAACATGACCATCGTCGCGCTGCTGAGCAGGCAGGTGTTCGAAGCGTACGCCGACTGGAAGAAACAGAAGAAAGCGGGAATTGAAGAGCCCGAATTCCACAGGAGCGTCCTGTCGGACTCTTCCGGCGTGACGGAGTGGAAGTGATCCCATGGAGAACATAAGCAAAGCCATCGCAGTCACCGGAATCATAGCGGTCCTGATGGGGATCGCCATGGCCTACGTGGAAAGGCACACCGACGATGTGAACATGGCGTTCATACCGCTGGTCATCGGATTCGCCGTGATATTCGTCTTCTTCTACCTCATAACGAAGAGGGACGACGACAAATACGGGAAGATCAAGGAATGACCGGAAACGCGGGAAACCCGGAGACGGGCCCCGCACACTTTCTTTTCTGTTTTTCGTCGCTTTCGTCTCTGGAACCCGAGGAGCGCGATGTTCTCCGACAGGACCGCGTCGTCATGGCTCCTGTGGCCTATGATCCCCATTATCTCTCCGCTGTGCTTGCCTGCGATGGCGAACAGATCCTTTGAGCCGTAATTGGGCACAGCCTTGGCGATGACCTCGCCTCCGCACGCTATCTCCACGACGTCGCCTTTCTCGAAGATCCCTTCCACCGAGCGTATGCCGACCGGAAGCAGGGATTTGTGGTCCAGAACGGCCCTCACCGCGCCCTCATCTATGTTTATGCGGCCAGTAGCATGGGCGGATTTGATCCATCTGCGCTTCTTCGATACTTCATCGCCCGAAACGAAGAGCGTCCCCACGTCATCCCCTGCGGCGGTGCGGTAGACGACGCCGTAAGCCTCGCTGGAGGCGATGATCATGTTGCAGCCGGCATCGCTGCATATCGCGGCAGCATCCAGTTTGGTCTTCATTCCGCCGGTCCCGAACCCGGATCCGGCGCCCCCCGCCATAGCTCTGACCGTCTCGTCCACTTTGCTCACGACCGGGATGAATCTGGCGTCTTTGTTCTCTCCTGGATCGCTGTCGTAAAGGCCGTCGATGTCCGACAGGATCACCAGAAGATCCGAATCGGTCCTGCTGGCGATGATCGCGGACAGAGTATCGTTGTCCCCGAACTTTATCTCCTTGATGCAGACGGCATCGTTCTCGTTGAAGATGGGTATCACGCCGTTCTCCAGCAGCGATTCTATCGTGTTGTGGAGGTTGATGGCGCTCTCCCTGTCGGAATAGACGTCGAGGGTCAGCAGGACCTGGGCGACGGTTATGCCGCATCCCTGGAAGGCTTCGGCCCATTTCTGCATCAGTATGCTCTGCCCGACGGAGGCCGCGGCCTGCCTTATAGGCACCTCGTTCGGCTTGGGCTTGACTCCCATGGCTTTGAGGCCGATCCCCACCGCCCCTGAAGAGACGAGGAGAACCTCTTTGCCCTCTTCCCTTAGGCGGGAGACCTGCTCCGCCACCGACCTCATGAACCGCTCCGACACGGCTCCGCCCTTGATCAGGGAGGAGGTCCCTATCTTCACCACGACGCGCCTGACGTCGCCCAGAAGCTCTTTCCTCGACGCCATCTGAATCACTCGAACGGATACTCCCTCTGGGACGGGACATGCGTAAAAGGCTTCGCATCCTTCCCGACGTAATCCTTCACGACCTGGCCATTCCCTACGAGGACATATTTGTAGATCATCAGGCCCTCCATTCCCACCGGCCCGCGGGAATGGATCTTATTGGTGCTGATGCCCACCTCTGCCCCTTTACCGTACCTGTATCCGTCGGCGAAGCGGGTGGAAGCGTTCACGAACACGTCGGCGGAATCCACTTTCCTGGCGAAGAGCGAGGCTTTGGACATGTTTGACGTTATTATGGCGTCGGTATGGTGGGATCCGTGCGAATTGATGAAATCGATGGCTTCGGACACGGAATCCACCGTCCTCACCGATATTATCAGGTCCCCGTATTCGGTGTCCCAATCCTCTTCGGATGCCGGCACGGCCGACGGGACTATTCTGCGTACGGTTTCGTCGCCTCTGATCTCCACCCCGGCATCGGAGAACGCCGCCGCCATCTCCGGCAGGAACCTCTCGGCAACGGCGGAATCCACCAGAAGAGTCTCCGCGGCGTTGCATACGGCGGGATATTGCGCCTTGGAATCCAGGGCGACCTTCACGGCCATGCCTATGTCGCATTCGGAATCCACGTACACGTGGCATATCCCGGCCGCATGCCCCAGCACCGGGATCTTGGTGTTGGACTGGATGTGGCGGACGAAGGCGTTGGAGCCGCGGGGAATCAGCAGATCTATGTACTCGTGCAGGCCGAGGATGGAATCGATGTCCGATCTGGACTCCATGAGCACGAAAGCCTCCCCCGGAACCCCTGCGGACATCGCGGCGCCCCTCAATATGCCGAACAGCGAGCGTATTGATTCCAGTGCCTCGCGGCCTCCCTTGAACGCGACGGAATT
This sequence comes from Methanomassiliicoccaceae archaeon, assembly GCA_016281925.1. Classification (GTDB taxonomy): domain Archaea; phylum Thermoplasmatota; class Thermoplasmata; order Methanomassiliicoccales; family Methanomethylophilaceae; genus Methanoprimaticola. The sequence goes on along the minus strand of JAEEJP010000004.1, from coordinate 5,996 downwards.
GCCGGATTTGAGGCAGAGAGACATTATCTGCGGCACCACGTCGGGACGGGACTCGAATATCACGCCCAGCATGCCTATGGGGCAGCGGATCTGGTAGAGCGTCAGCCCGTCGTCGAGATCCAGCGATGACATGACCTCTCCCACGGGATCCTTCAGCCTGATCACATCCCTGATGCCGGCGATCATGCCGTCTATCTTGGGGCCGTCTATCTTCAGCCGCTTGAGCATGGAGCCTGTGATCTCTCCGCGCTCCAGCATGGCCTCTGCGGCCTCCATGTCCTTGGAATTCGCCTTCAAGATCGCTTCCCTGTTCGAATCCAGGGCAGCGGCCATAGCCTCCAGAGCCGAATCCTTGGCTGCAGTGGAAAGGACAGCCATCGCAATGGACGCTTCCTTCGCTTTCCTGATTTCCGAGACCACATCTGGCATGGGCGGATGATTGGCAAAGACGTTAAATAATCTAATCATATAGGAGCGCCCAAGCCGAGATAGCCAAGCCCGGTATGGCGGCGGTCTCGAAAACCGCTGGAGCGATCCTCGGGAGTTCGAATCTCTCTCTCGGCGCCATCACTATTTATTCGAAAATGACCTGCAAAGATGCCATTTAAATTGATTTCTGATAAGGTCTTCCATAACGCACGCTATATTATTCGCAGCTGCAGAGGCCATTCTCCGGTCGGTCTGCGCGGCCAGAGCCTTTCTCACTGCCCGGCAGTCATTTTATTGCTTCGCCCAGCGCCTTTGTACGCAGACCCGACAAATGCCTTTGCAATAAAAATTTATTGCAACAGATTTTTTTTATGAATTTGAAAAAATATCTATCATAATAGATTTATATTCACAATCATTCGCAGACATATGAATGGAACAGTGAGAAGAGCCGATTATCTTGCACAGCTCCATGCATCAAAGGATGCCACGAGCATCGTGAAAGTGATTACAGGCATGCGCAGATGCGGCAAATCGACGCTCATGGATCAGTTCGTCGATGATCTGAGGGCCGAGGGCATCAACGACGACCACATATTCCATGTGAATTTCGAGTCCTTCGAGGGGCATGACATCATATCCCCGGATGCCTTGCGCGCACAGCTGAGGGGTCTGCCCAAAAACGGCATCACATATGTCCTGCTGGACGAGATACAGGATGTGAAAGGATGGGAACTGATAGTATCCTCGCTGCTGGAAGCAAGGAACTTTGACGTCTACATCACAGGCTCCAATTCCGACATGCTGTCTACCGACCTTTCTACCCATCTGTCCGGAAGATACATCGAGATAGGGATGCTGCCGCTGTCTTTCAGAGAATATCTTGAACTGCATCCCGGGGACAGGGAGGGCAGATTCAATCAGTATCTCAAGTATGGGGGCCTCCCTGATACCGATCCGGACAGAGGAGAGAGGCACAGCCTAGGGTATCTCGAAGGGGTTTTCAATACGGTCTTGGTCAAGGATGTCCTGTCCAGGCTCAAAACGGACGACGTCAGCAAGATAAGATCCATTGCCGGATTCCTCTACTCCAACATCGGGAATACAACAAACATAGCGGGCATCGCCAAAGGGACCGGCCTCAATCCAGGAACGGTCGACAGATACGTGAACGGGATGATGTCCGCTCTTCTCTTCTACCATGCCGAAAAATACGACATCGTAGGGAAGAAGCTCCTCTCTACGAACGGCAAATTCTATGCTTCCGATCTTGGGATGAGATTCATGGCGTTGAAAGACTCCGGAGCAGATGACATGAGCAGACCTCTCGAGAACGCCGTGTATCTGGAGCTGATCCGCAGAGGGTACAGAGTCAGGACAGGCTCATACCGTGACAGAGAAGTGGATTTCACCGCTGTAAGAGGGAATGAGACGGAATACTATCAGGTGGCGATGACCGTTCTGCCGGAGGAGACGAAAGCAAAGGAATTCCGTTCCCTGGAATCGATAAGGGACAACTTTCCGAAGATTGTGCTGACGCTGGACAGATTCAATCTGGGGACCTTCAGCGGCATAAAGGTGGTCAACGTTATAGACTGGCTGGCGGACGGCGAATGAGCCTGATCTGCTGTCGGAGATGTGCTGCCGATCCGTCTGCGCAGCCCGTCGTCCGCCATCTGAAATATGATCGGAAAAAAGGCCCCGGAGGGCCGCAAATTCAGTTTATGATGTCGTCCAGCTTCTCGCGGAGCGTGGATTTCCTCTTTTTCCCGGCGGTTTTCTTGCTGCCGGCGGTCTCGTCGATCTTCCTGAGAAGCTCGCGCTCCTCGTCGGAGACCTTCTTGGGGACCTCTATGGTCACCCTGACCAGGAGATCGCCTCTGATCGAGGAATTGACCCTCGGAAGGCCCTTGCCGGAAATCCTCAGAACAGATCCGACCTGGGTCCCGGGCGGGATGGTCAGCACGGCCTTCTCGCCTTCCAGGGTCTCGACGGTCTCCTCGCCTCCGAGGACCAGCTTGGGATACGTGGTGACTATCCCGGTCCAGAGGTTGTTGCCGTCGCGCTCGAAATTCCTGTCCTGCTTCACGTGGATGACCACATAAAGATCCCCGGGGGATCCGCCGTTGTATCCGGCGTTGCCTTCGCCGGACACCCTCAGCCTCATGCCGTCCTCGGCGCCCTTGGGGATGTTTATGCTTATGTGGGATTCCTTGGACACCCTTCCGGTTCCGCGGCAGTGCGGGCATTTCTCCGCGGAGCTCTTGCCGGTCCCGCGGCATTCGGGGCACTCCCTCACGGACATCATGTTGCCGAACGGGGTCCTGGAGACGGACTGGACCTGCCCGGATCCGCCGCACTTGCCGCAGACGGACACGTTCCCGTCCTTGCCGCCGGTGCCTCTGCATGGCTCGCACAGCACAGTGTGGGGCACGTCTATGTTGGCCTTCTTCCCTTCGAGGACTTCCTTCAGGGTTATCTCCAGATCGTACCTGAGGGATTCCCCCTGGGACGCCGAGCTGCGGCCTCCGCCTCTGCTGCGCCTGCCGCCTCCGAAGAGATCCCCGAAGAGATCCCCGAAGATGTCGCTTATGTCATCGGCATGGGTGAAGTTGTCCCAGGTGAATCCTCCCTGCCCGAACTGCTGGTTGACTCCCTCGAAACCGTACTGGTCGTACAGGCTCCTCTTCTCGGGATCCGAGAGCACTTCGTAGGCCTCGGAGATCTCCTTGAACTTGGCTTCGGCCACTTCCTTGGGTTCGGTGGAAACGTCAGGATGGTACTTCTTAGCCAGGCTCCTGTAGGCCTTCTTGATGGCGTCGGCGTCGGCCGATTTGTCGACCCCGAGCACCTCGTAGTAGTCTCTCGGCATTCTCCGCACCCTCATTCGTCGACGATTTTGTAGTCGGCATCGACGTAGTCGTCCTTGGGGGACTCTTTGGATGCCTGCCCCGAAGAGCCGCCCGCGGATCCTCCGGGTCCCTGGGGGCCCTGTCCCTGCTGGGCGGAGGAGTAGATCCTCTGGCTGACGGGCTCCATGGACTTCATCAGCGCGTCGATCTTGGATTTGATCGCTCCGGCGTCGTCTCCCTTGTTGGCGGCCTCCAGATCGGAGATGGCGGCCTCGATGGAAGCCCTCTCCTGCTGGGTGACCTTGTCCCCGAGCTCCTCGAGGGTCTTGCGCACGGTGTAGACCGAGGTCTCGGCCTGGTTGTGCATGTCGACGAGCTCCATCCTCTTCTTGTCCGCGTCGGCGAACTGCTCGGCCTGCTTGACCATGGCGTCGATCTCGTCCTTGCTGAGCTTGTTGGAGGATGCGATCGTGATGGTCTGCTCCTTGCCGGTCCCCTTGTCCTTGGCGGAGACGTTTATGATCCCGTTGGCATCGATGTCGAACGTGACCTCGATCTGGGGCACTCCGCGGCGGGCCGGGGGTATTCCGTCGAGTATGAATCTTCCGAGGGAGGTGTTGTCGGCCGCCATGGACCTCTCTCCCTGGACGACGTTGATCTCCACGGAAGGCTGGTTGTCCACCGCGGTGGAGAACACCTGGGATTTCTTGGTGGGGATGGTGGTGTTCCTTTCGATCAGCTTGGTGGATACCCCTCCGAGGGTCTCGATCCCGAGGGAAAGCGGGGTGACATCCAGAAGCAGGACGTCCTTGACCTCTCCGGACAGGACGGCTCCCTGGACGGCGGCTCCCATGGAAACGCACTCCATCGGGTCGATCCCGCGCTGGATCTTGGGCCCGACGATGCTCTCTACGAAGCTCTGGACGATAGGCATCCTGGTGGGGCCTCCGACCATGATGATCTTGTCGATCTTGTCCACGTTCAGGTGGGCGTCGCTGATGGCCTGGTTGATGGGCTGGCTGCACCTGCTGACGATGGGGTTCACGAGCTCTTCGAGTTTGGCGCGGGTGAGGGTCTGGATCAGGTGCTTGGGGCCGCTGGCGTCCGCGGAGATGTACGGGAGATTGATCTCGGTCTGCATGGTGCTGGAAAGCTCGATCTTGGCTTTCTCGCAGGCTTCCCTGACCCTCCAGAAGGCCATGTTGTCCTTGAAGAGGTCGATGCCGGTCTCCTTCTGGAACTGGTCGATGACGTATTTGGTCAGGGCCTCATCCATGTCGGACCCGCCGAGCTTGGTGTCCCCGGAAGTGGAGAGCACTTCGAACACGCCGTCGCTGAAGTCCATGATGGTGACATCCAGGGTTCCTCCTCCGAGGTCGAAGACCATGATCTTCTGCTCCACGTCGGATTTGTCCAGGCCGTATGCGAGGGCGGCGGCGGTGGGCTCATTGATTATACGCACCACGTCCAGCCCGGCGATGGCTCCGGCGTCCTTGGTGGCCTGCCTCTGGTTGTCGTCGAAGTATGCGGGCACGGTGATGACCGCCTTGTCGACGGGCTCGGCGAGGAAAGACTCCGCGTCTTTCTTGATTTTCTGGAGGATGAAGGCGGAGATCTGCTGGGGGGTGTACTCCTTCCCGAGGGCGGTGACCTTCTCGCTGGTGCCCATCTTCCTCTTGACGTTCTTGATGGTTCCGTCGGGATTGCTGACGGCCTGCCTTCTCGCGGGCTCTCCGACCAGGAGCTGCCCGTCTTTGGTGAATGCGACGTACGAGGGGAAGGATTTCCCTCCTACGCTGGTTCCCTCGGCGCTGGGGATCATTGTGGGTTTTCCGCCTTCCATGATGGACGCGGCCGAATTGCTCGTTCCGAGATCGATTCCGATGATTCTTGACATGTTCTCTCACCTTGCGGCATTTAAGACGTTTTTTTCGTTACGATTACTTTGCTGAATCTGATGACCTTTCCGTTCAGGGAGTATCCCTTCTGGAATACCTCCGCGATTTTCCCGTCCTCTTCCCCTTCGACGGCGGCGAGGGCTTCATGGTAGTTCGGATCGAAATCCCCCTCAGCAGGGATCTCCTTCAGGCCGTTTGCCTCCAGGATCTTCATCAGATTCGCTCTGACTCCCCTGATTCCGGTGACGAAATCGTTTTCCTCTTTGACGTACGAGAGCGCGCGGTCCAGATCGTCCACGACTGTCAGCATATCGGTGACTATGGAGGAGCATGCGTACTTCCTGAATTCCGCGTTGTCGCGTTCGGTTCTCTTGCGGTAATTGTCGAAATCGGCCTGCAACCTTCTGGCCATGCCCAAGTACTGCTCGGCCTTGGCTTCAGCCTCGGCCAGAGGATCTTTTTCCTCCGGCTTCTCTTCGGCGGGCTTCTCCTCGGCCCCGGCAGGCTCCGGCTTCTCGACCTCTTCCGCGGCCTCTTCCGCATCCTTGCGTTTAGACTTGACAGTCATGAGTGTCGCCTCTTTTAATAGTCAGATAAATGGCCGGGACTGGGACCCCCGTCCCGGCATAGGTTTCGAGCGTGATCAGTCGTCCATGTCGGGGATGTCCTGGGGACCGGGTCCGGAAGCTCCGCCGCGGGCCGCGATGACGTCGTCGATCCTGAGGATCATGACCGCCGCGTCGGTGGCGGAGTTGATGGCCTGCTTTCCGATCCTGTAGGGCTCGATGACGTTGAGGGCGGCCATGTCCTCGACCTT
>JAEEJP010000023.1 GCA_016281925.1 Methanomassiliicoccaceae archaeon | reverse complement strand
TCATCCGCGATTACAGCAGGATAGACGGGACCACCAAGAACTATCTGATCCCTCTGGAGGTCATCTGCAGATATTATGCGGCCGGCTCCCTTCTGGACAGGATAAAATCCGGCAAAGTGAAGCCCGAGGATCTGGGATTCCCCGCAGGATACCAGGTCAAGAAAGGAGACAAGCTCCCCAGGCCGTTCATCGAGTGCACCACGAAGCTCGAGGCCCACGACGAGAACCTCACCGACGAGGAAGCCAAGAAGATGGCCGGCCTTTCTGACGAGGAATACGAGGAGATCAAAGCCACCGTTCTGAAGATCGACGCGATCATCGCCGAGGAAGCCGGGAAGAGGAATCTCATACACTGCGACGGGAAGAAGGAGTTCGCATACGACAAAGACAGGAAGCTCATGGTGGTGGACACCTTCGGGACCCTCGACGAGGACCGCTGGTGGGACGCCGAAGAGTATGCCGCCGGAAGGATAGTCGAGCTTTCCAAGGAATTCGTCCGCCAGTACTACCGCGAGATCGGGTACCATGAAGCCCTGTATTCAGCGCGCGAGGCAGGGAAGCCCGAGCCTGATATCCCTGCTCTCCCCCAGGACATCATCGACCGCGTGAGCAGGCTCTACGTCGATATGTACGAGAGGATAACCGGAGAGAAATTCTGAACGAAGTTTGGGCGGGGGAGGCCTCAGAAGAGGTCTACCCTCACCAGTTTCTCGCCCTTGGGGCATCCGATGTCCCCATGGACGGATTTTATGCTGTATTTGGAGCCTTCCGACTTCCCCGGCGCGTGGCAGATGCGGTAGTTCTCGCACGCGAGGTTCTCGCATTTCGATTCCTGATACGTTATCATGCTGCCGTCGATCGCCTGTTTCTTCGGTATGGCGGCAGGGGTAGGGATCTTCTCGACGACCGCCGCGGTGACCTCTTCGCCCAGGTATTCGTGGCATTCGTGGGTCTGAGGCCTGACCTCCAGGATTCTGTACCTGGATCCGGGCTCCAGATTGAAGCATACCCCTTTCAGTTTGCAGTCCCTGCAGTCGTTCAGGGGGCCCACGAAATAGAATTCGCCGCCTTCCTGCGCCTGCGAAGTGCCGATGAGAGTTATCAATGTCATGTCTGCCTCAAATGACGCCGGTTTCGCTGGCGACGGTCATTGCGACCTCTTCGCTTATGCCGGTAGATCCCAGGATGGTGAATCTGTCCGACCTTATCTCGTGCGCGTGGACCATGGCGTCGATGATCTCCTCTTTCGTTATGCCCAGCCCTTTCGCGGTGGTGGGCGCTCCGATTTTGCGCAGCGCGTCTCTGATGCTCTTCCAATCCCCTCCATGGAGATACATGGTGAGAATCGATGCGACCCCGCACTGCTCCCCGTGGAGCGCGCGTCCGGGGCATGTAATGTCAAGCCGATGCGAGATCATATGCTCGGCGCCGCTGGTGGGCCTGGAGCTTCCCGCTATGTTCATGGAGATTCCGGAAAGGATTATGGGCTTGATCGCGAGCCATACGCTCGTCTCCAGCCCGGGCCTGATTTTGTCGGCGGAATCCATCACGGAGTCCGCGGCATATTTGGACAGCGTGTACGCGGTCCCGCTGAAATCCTCGTTGTTGAGCCTTTTGGCGAAGTCCCAGTCCTTCAGCGCGGTGAGATTGGAAATCACATCGGCGCATCCGGCGGCCAGAAGACGGTAGGGGGCCTTGGATATGATGGCGGTGTCGGCTATGATGCCCATGGGGGATCCCGATTCGATGGATCTGGATCCGGCAGGGGTCTTCAGCGACGCCCGGTTGGAAGCTATGCCGTCGTGCGAGGCCGAAGTCGGGATGCTTATGAACGGGATGTCGAGATCCTTGGAGGCGACTTTTGCCGTGTCGATCTTGCTTCCTCCGCCTACAGCCAGGATGAAATCCGATCCGAATTCCTTTATCTGCTCTTCGGCGGCCCTCACGTTTTCCATGGTGGCGTCGCCGATCAGGCAGGTGTCCAGATCGTATCCGCTCATATACTCCGCGACTTCTTTCCCGGCGGCTTTCATCGTCTTCTCGCCGGAGATTATCGTCGCGGCGCGGCCCATCTTGAGCTCGTCGCACATCTCCCTGACGGATCTCAGCACGTTGTGGCCGGCATTGACGTTGCGGGGAAATTCCGCCACCTTCCATTTCATGAACCCTTCCGTCATGTTTCCTCTTCCTGTATGGTCGGTAACACTTAAAGACTGTCCGTTCAGAACATGAATGCCGGAGGATTCCGGACCTAACGGACAGACGCGGGTTCCCCGTACCCACCCTCACGATTCCGGCCGGTGCACGGTAGTGACGGTATCCGTTTGCGTAGGATGTCACGGTGGGGGCATAACGATGATTTCCGTCCGCCCTTGGACACAATGCTTCCGCTTTTGCCCCCGCGGAAAAGGGGTTGCACCCGCTCCGGAAAGGCTACCTTCCCGCGTCAGATGAGCTCAGTGGTCCAGTTGAGCTCCTGAATCAGATTGTCTGTTTTTCTCACGTCCTCCGAGACTCTGTCCGCCTGCTTCCTGAGCGCCCTGACATCCACGGTGCTGACGATCCTGATGTCTGTCGAGACGCGGCGTTCGGTCCTGTTGCTGGCATGGTCGATCAGGGATCTGAGCATGTCGCCCTTCCTTTTCATTACGTCCCTGCGGGCGAGAAGCTCGGCGAGGGTGGAGCCGTCCTTGGATTTGGTGAGGCTGTTGGTGATGTTTATCCTGCGGATCAGATCCATCAGCTGTTCCGTGATCGTATCCAGCTCCGCGAGAAGGGCCTTCGGGTCTTCGCTGGGCTCGTCCCCTTCCTGGACTTTGGAATTGTTGTTGAGCCTTGCCTCGAGCTGTCTGAGCCTCAGATCAAGGTCAGACCTCATCTTAAGCGCTTCTGCGAGCTTCATGGCCCCTGTTATCCCGTCTGTTTATTTAATCTGTCCCGTAGATTCCGGTTCATGAAAGCGCTGATCGTCTCTGGCAGCATGGACAGCGGCGGAATCACCGCCAGGATGTGCGGATATGCGGCCGATGCTCTCCGCAGATCGGGCTGGGAAGCGCGGACGCTGTTTCCTTCCGGGATGGAGATACATCATTGCCTCGGGTGCGGGAAATGCGCGTCCGGGATGTGCGCCATCGACGACGATATGGGCGCTGTTCTGGAAGCGGTGGAAGATGCCGACCTCGTCATCCTGGCGTCTCCGATACATTTCAGCGGGCCGTCGTCGCTGATGAAAACCGTCATGGACCGTTTCCAGCCGTATTGGAAGGGAATGGGGCCTCACGGGGGCAGGATGGCCGCGATGCTGTGCGGAGGAAGCGCCAGCGCCCGTTTCTCATGCGCCGTGTCGGAGATGAGAGCCCTTTCGATAACCGCAGGGATGGAATGGGCAGGCCATCTCGAGTTCCCTGATACCGACGGCCGCGGCGGAAGGGGCCTGCGCGAAGCCGTCTGCGGATTCATCGGAGAGGCCGTCGGAAAGCGACGTGATAGGCTCTGTTCTCGAATTGGGCCGGAGCCGGGGCATATCTGATCCCGGGGAACGGGATCGCGGACGGGCACATGTCCGCTATCGATTCCCATTGGCGGCCGGTCAGGGACATGTCGGTATCCACTACGCATATCCTGAAGTAGTTCATGTCCATGAGCTCGTCCAGGATGCTTTCCACGTCCGATCCCCTTCCGTTTCTGCGGATGCCCAAGCCATTCTTGACGTATACCGCGGGAATGAAGCTGTCCGAGACGTCCATTATATCTTTGAGTATGGCGTCCGAGCGTGAGACGTGGTAAGGGGAGATGACCATGTCGGCGGAGGAGTTGAACGCATCCATGAGGTCTTCGGTGGTCTCCACTGCGGTCATCAGCCAGAGGTAAGCTCCCCTGACTCTCAGGCGCTTCATCACGCCTTCGCAGAACCATCCCTAGCCGAGGCTGTTGGCGTCCGCGGCTATTATCGGCGACCTGACTTCCGTTGTTATCCTGCCTCTTAGGGCCGACAGCGGCATCAGCGGGCCCTCCAGAACGGGCTTCGTGCCTTCGAAGCGTCCCTCCGATAGTTTTACCTTTCCGTCTCCGTAGACGGCGAACACCGCCGGGATTTCCATGCGCCGGAAATTCTGGATTTGGTATTTGGTTATGTTGCATGGCCCGGCGTTTTCGGCAGGTTATTTACCTGCGCAGAGTCATGACAGTCCGAGGTTCGGAAATGAGCAGAACTTTCGTATGTTCAAAATGCGGCACCGCAGTCGATCTGATCTATAAAGGCGGGTGCTTCCCCAGCTGCTGCGGAGCGCCGATGACCCAGGTGGAGCCCAAAACCGACGATTTCGCCAAAGAGAAGCACGTCCCTTACATCGAGAAGAAAGACGGCGGATTCCTGGTCAAAGTCGGCAAGGAAGCATCCCATCCCATGGCCGACGACCATTACATCGTTTACATCCAGATCTGCGCCGACGGCATCCTCATGAGGAAATATCTCAAGCCGGGCGACGCTCCAGAAGCTTTCTTCCCAACTTCCGCCGAGAAAGTCACCGCGTGGGAGTTCTGCAACAAGCACGGCCTCTGGAAATCCAACCAGTGATCCCGGGCGGCGTCCAAACAAAACCCTGCGGATGGTCCCCGTCCGCAGGCCGTTCCATTTTTCCGGCGTATGGTCCGCCGAATCATTAAGAAAAGAGGGGAGGGGAATCGCCCCGCCCCATGTTTGTCAGCACGCGAAGTAGCCGTGCGTCCTGAGCATTCTCTTCTTCACGAGATGCGATCCGAAGAAGTAGAACACCGCGATGAACGGCATCCACAGCAGCGACCACAGCGGGATGGGCAGGACGCCTTCCATGCCGACGGACTCCGCGATGGCGAGCCACAGGTCTCCGGTGAACGGAAGCAGAGTTCCGGCCGCAAGAGCGAGTATGGTGGTCACAACGAGGATGTTAGACGGCCAGCTTCTGAAGAACGGCAGCTTGTTGGTACGCACGATGTGTATCGCCCATACCTGCATCCAGTACTGCTCGATGCACCAAAGGGTCTCGAACAGGAGCTCGATGTTGGTGCCGCCCAGGTCTTCCCTGGCGAGTATGGCTTCGGCGGCGCTGCCGAATCCCTCGCAGGGGATGGTGGCGAACACCACGAATATCATGAACGCCCATGTCATCAGATCCGTCAGAGGGCACATCAGCCCGTATCTGAACATCACGTTCTTCAGGTTGATCGCATCCCATTTCCTCGGTTCGCGGACGAATTCGTCTTCCACCTTGTCCCACGGGATTACCAGGCAGGCGAAGTCGTTGATCAGGTTGAAGATGAGGATCATGATCGCGCCCATCGGCTCGAAATTGAACAGCAAGGTCGCCAGGATCAGCGAGAACATGTAGCCGAAGTTGATCGAACCGATCATCTTGACGTATTTTATGCTGTTCACGTAGACTTTCCTACCTTCGATGGCCCCGTTCTTTAGTATTCCGAGGTCCTTTTCGAGGAGAATCATGTTGGCAGTGTCTTTGGCGATGTCGGTTCCGGTGTCGACGGAGATGCTGACGTCCGCGTTCTTCATCGCGACGACGTCGTTGATCCCGTCTCCCATCAGGCCGACGGTATGGCCGTTACCGCGCAGGGTGGTGACGATCCTGGATTTGTTCTCGGGGGTGAGCCTCGCGAACACGTTGCATGTCTCCACCGCTTCTTTGAGCTCGTCGTCGGACATGGCGTCTATCGCCTCTCCGACGAGGATCTCTTTGCTTCCGATCCCGATCTCGTCGCAGACGTATCCGGACACGTATTCGTTGTCTCCGGTGAGGACTTTGACGGAGATGCCGTAATCGGCCAGTTCTTTCACGGCGGTCTTGGCGGTGGGCTTCACCGGGTCAATGAACACCACGAATCCGTCGAATATGAGGTCGCATTCGTCCGCGGCGGTGACGTTGGTCCCGTCCGGCATGAATTTGTGGGCCACGGCAAGGACGCGCATGCCTTTGCTGCTGTACCATTCCACGAGCCCCATGATGTCGTTGACCGTGCTTTCGTCCAGCACCTGGATGTCCCTGTTTTCGTCGGTGTATCCGGAAGAGATCTCGAGTATCTCTGCTACCGCCCCTTTGGTGATCATCATGTCCACGTCATCGTTCTTCTCGACGACGACCGTGGCTCTTCTCCTGATGAAATCGAACGGTATGTCCGCTACGAATTTGTAGGAGTCCAATTCCTCGGACAGGTCGTTTTCCTCCGCATACTCATCGATCGCCCAGTCTATCTGGTTAGTCGCGGACGTCAGATTCCTGCTGTTCAGGCAGGTGAAGATCTCGATGGTATGGCTGGGATTGCCGTAGATATTGTTGCATGATTCGAGGGAGATCCTGTTCTGGGTCAGGGTCCCGGTCTTGTCCGAGCAGAGGACGTCCATGGCCCCGAAATTCTGGATCGAGGTGACGTCCTTGACGATGACCTTGTTCTTCGACATGTCTATGGCGCCTTTGGCCAGGTTCGTCGAAACGATGGTCGCCAGCATCTCAGGCATCAGGCCGATGGCAAGGGTCAGCGAGAAGATGACCGCCTCCATGATCCCGTCGAAAGTGAATTCGCCGACGTTGAAGTAGCTCTTGGCTACCATAATGAGGAAGACCGGGGGGACCATGTAGAGCATTATCTTGATCAGGACGGAAGCGATGGCTTTGCTTCCCTTGTCGTAAGTGGTCGCGGACCTCTTCTTGGAGAGCTCCTCGGCCATGCCTCCGAAGATCGTGTCGTCCCCGACGGTGACCACGATAGCTTCGGCGGAGCCTCCGATGACGCTGGTTCCCATGAAAGCCATGTTGTCGCATCCGAGGATGTTCCCGGTGCTCGCCCACGGCTCCGCGGTTTTCGTGACGGGCCCGGATTCGCCAGTGAGCGAGGACTGGTCCACCTGAAGGTGGTTGGATCTTAGTATCCTCACGTCGGCGGGGATGACGTCGCCCGTGTCAAGGATTATTATGTCCCCGACGACCAGCTCTTTGGAGTCCATCTCCACTTCGACGCCTTCGCGGCGCACTGTGATGATCGTCGTAACCATGCTGACCAGTTTGGACGCGGCTTTGCTGCTGCGCGTCTCCTGAATGAAAGTCATCGTACCGCTGACGAGAATAAGGGTCGTCAGGATCACGAAATAGATGATGTCCGGATCGAGAATCATCCAAAGGATGTCTATCACGGCTAATGCGATTATGAAAATGTTGACGAATGCGTGATAAAGCCTTTTCAGAACGATATGTTTGTTATGATTGGTGACTTCATTTTTCCCGTATTGGATACGGGATGTCGTCACTTCTTCGTTATACAGTCCGTTTTCGTTGCTTCCGAGAAGCTTCACCACTGTCTCCCCGTCCATGGACGCGGCAGACTTCATTCTTTGATCTGGAGGAATCGAACCATTTACCACGCTGGCTGCTATAAGCCCATAGGACTTAAAGCAATCTCCGAGGGCATGGCGGAAATCCTGTGTTTTCGGCAGGCTGAACGGGATATCCCGCCGCCGCGCCCATTCCGGAACTGCCGGCCGATGGAGCCGTTATATCCTATCCCGGACATGAGGATGCCATGATAAAGGCGGAGATCCGCATAGATTACCTGGACGAGAGGACAGCCCGCGCGGTTTTCGATGCTCTGGGCCCGGACAACGGGGGATACGTAGAATCCGTTCTCGAAGGCGCTTCCATAGTCCTCAGGGCGGAGTCCGAGACCGCTGGGACCATGAAGAACACCGCCGACGACCTGATGGCATGCATCAAAGCCGCCGAAGATTCCATAGAGGCGACCGGCCAACCCAATTAATATCAAGACAAGTTAACGCCGGATATGTTCGAGATCATAAAGCGCGACGGCATGGCGCGCATGGGCAGATTCGAGGTCCACGGGAAGATCGTGGAAACTCCCGCCTTGCTTCCGGTGGTGAATCCCAAGATCAACACCGTGCCTCCCCGCGAGCTCTACGAGAAGTTCGGGTTCAAGGCGCTGATAACCAATTCCTACATCATCAAGAATTCTCCGGAGCTCAGGGAAAAGGCCCTGGAATCCGGGCTGCACAGCATGCTGGACTACCCGGGCGTGATAATGACTGATTCGGGGACTTTCCAGTCGCACATGTACGGCGAGGTCGAACTGACCAACGAGGAGATCGTCCGGTTCCAGAAGGACATCGGAACCGACATCGGGACCGTTCTGGACATCTTCACCGAGCCGTTCTGGACCAAGGAGCAGACTGCGGAATCCATCGTCACGACGCTGGAGAGGACCCGCCAGGCCTGCGATATGAAAGGGGACATGCTCATAAACGGGGTCATTCAGGGCTCCGTCTACCAGGATCTGAGGGAAGACTGCGCCCGGAAGATGGCCTCGATGGACATCGACGTCCATCCCATAGGCGGCGTCGTCCCTCTGATGGAGCAGTACCGCTATTCCGAGCTCGTGGATGTTGTGATGTCTTCCAAAAGGGGCATCAACCACAGCCGCCCGGTGCATCTTTTCGGCGCCGGGCACCCGATGGTGCTGGCTCTCGCCGCTCTGATGGGATGCGATCTGTTCGACTCCGCCGGATATGCCAAATTCGCCAGGGACGACAGGATGATGTTCATCGACGGCACGTTCAGGCTGGCAGATATGAAATCCCTGGATTGCGACTGTCCCGCATGCCGCGGCCGCAAGGTCGAGGAGCTCCGCGGGATGGACAAGAACAGAAGGACCAAGACAATCGCGGAGCACAACCTGTACCAGATAACGCGCGAGCTGGCTCTGGTAAGGCGCTATCTCCAGGAGGGGCGCCTCTGGGAGCTGGCCGAGATCCGCTGCAGAGCCCACCCCGCGCTTCTGGATGCTCTCCGTAGGCTGAAGGAGCACCAGGCCCAGATGGAGCTGAGCGATCCCATCAGCAGGGACGGAGCGATATTCTACACGGGGCCGGAATCCCGCGGTAGGCCCGTATATCTGAGATATCTGGAAAGGCTCGGGAAAAGATACGTCCCGCCGACCGATAAGGCCGTCCTTTTCCCCGATTGCCAGGGGAAACCGTACGGCAGGGCTTACGCCGAGGATTTCGACAGGGCCAGAAGGTCCGGGTATACGCCGATAGTGGTATCCCCCTTCGGGCCGGTACCCGCGGAGCTGGACGAGATGTATCCCCTTGCCCAGTCTCTTTTCCCATCGATCCAGGACGAGGAGACGGAGAACGAATCCGAAAGGCTGACGTACCAGTTCCTCAGCATGGCTGGGTTCAAGACTGCCATCGAGCCCGGCCAGATTCCTGACGGCGGCTCCCAGGAATACGATGCCGACATGCTCAGAGCGAAGGCTGTGGCGAGATATCAGTTCGGCAACGAGGCCGCGGACGCGCTTTTCAGAGGGGAAGTGGCATTCGTCAAAAGCAAGAAGACGGGCAAAATCAGGAACGTAATATCCGACGGAGAGCACGTCCTCTCGATGCGCGCCGGGGACGGCATGTACACCCTCAGGCTGGAGGGCGCCAAGAGGATAGCGTCGTCGGTGCCGGCACCCCATATGCGCGTCGTCATCGCGGACGATGCGGTGCCTTTCGTCGCCGACGGGCGCAACGTGTTCGCCCAGTTCGTCCTGTCCTGCGACCCGGAGCTGCGCCCCATGGAGGAAGCCATCGTCACCGGCAAAGACGGCAATCCGGTGGCTACCGGCCGCATGTTCCTTACGCCCGCGGAGATTCCTTTCATGAAGAAAGGCATCGCGGTCAAGGTGCGCACCGGCGCCGAAGAATGAGGACAATGCCGGCAGGGGAATCCCCGCCGGTTTTTCTGGTCGGAATCGGTTCAGGACAGGCAGATCGTTCTTCACGCCGTCGGCGTAGACCTTCGCTATCGCGTTCTTCATGATGGTGTCGGGGACGTCTTCGGCGTATTCCTTCTTCCAATCCAGGATCGGGCGTCCGAAAGTCACCTTCCCCGGCTGATCCGGATCGTCGTCGGCTTCGAGGTATTTGATCTCCAGCCCTTCGACGATTTCTTTGATGTCTTTTCCGTTGATGAGGACGTAGCTGGGCCCGTTCTCTGTCTTGGTCTCCCTGAAGGCGCAGGGTATGTCCTCCATTTCAAGGTCGCACATCAGATCTTTTATGTACGATACCATCGCCGCGGACGATCTTCTCCTGACCACAGGGTCGTCTATGGGTGCGTCGGGGTGTCTGTATTCAATATCGATCTTGACCATGGGCGTTAATTCTGGCGCCTCTTTAAAACCATGGCGGTCGCAACGTTCGGAGGTTCTGTTTTTATCCGTGGACTGCGTTATGTCCGGCGATGTCAAGTTCAGGAGCATTGGCGCTCATTCTGGCGGCGATCGTCGTCATAGCAGGCGCCGCCATCTTGCTGGGAGGGTCAGGGGATGACGGCCAGCAGAAAACCGATCCCGGCAGCGATCCTGTCGGGCCCGTGGCTCCGGATGTTCCGAAAGCCACCTACAGCATAAGCTATGTGCTCAACGGCGGCAGAATCGTCGGGACCGCGCCGTCGACCTACGAAAGCGGTTCCTATTCCGATCTGCCTTACGCCGAGAACGGCAATCTGTTCTTCGACGGCTGGTTCACAGACCAGAGCTGCACCGCGCCCATAGGGGCGATATTGGCCGACAGGACAGGGGATCTCACGCTGTACGCCTCATGGTCCGAAGATAAGGTCGGTACCGGATTCACTATGAGCATCGAAGGTTCCGCCCCTTCCATGGTTTTCAAGAGGGAATACACCGGAACAGCCTCATGGGAGTATCTCGCAGAGGACGACGGCGCATATTATGTGGAGCGCACCATGAAAATCGGGACCAAGCATTGGTATGACAACATAACGATACCGGATTGGTGGTCTTATATATTCGGCGAATCCGGGGGGCAGAAAGCCGATGTGCTTGATGCGACCGATTATTATTGGACAGACGAGGGGGACGACGATACCGTCTTCGTCTATCTCGGCAACGAGACCATATCCGGGAATTATTTCGGAAAAGGTTCCGAGAACTACGTATGCGAGGTTTGGAAGGCAGAGAACGGCAGCGAGAAGCAGTGGGTATACCGCAGCTTCTATCCCCTGAAGATCGAAACCTTCGATTCCGGGGTGGAGCTGAACTACTCGATGAGCAAGATCTATGAGGTAGACAGCATAACCGCCGATTTCAAACCCATAGTCTATGCCGAATACGGGATAAATGTGTCAGGATATTCCGAAGTCAGAATAGGGGACACCCTGACCCTGACCGCGTCGGGCGAGGATTTCTACGGATGGTACATCGACGGGGAGCTTCAGAAGCCCATCAGCCGCACCCTGACAGACAGCCGCGTGACTCCGGACAAGGTCTACGAGGCGCGCACAGATGTCGACTATTATACGCTGGAGGAGAAGACGCTCTACTTCGATGACGTCCATCTCGTCAGCCCGGTGACCATCATCGACGATGAAGGGAAAGAATACACGATGAGCCGCGGGGTCACTTTCAGAGATTCGGCCAGCGGGATTTTCACATTGATCGACAGCAGGGATCCCATCCCGTGCATCCTCAGGGTCTACAAGGAAAAGACCGTCACGTTCACTTGCACGTGGGAAGTCGGCAGCAGCAGGTATTCCATGTCATTCCCCATGTATTACAACGATCTGTATGACTATTCTAAGGATACTGTCAGGACCGATTTCAGCTCCTACAAGGCTATGGCCAAGTATTTCACGTACGACGATCCGTACGTCAAAATCGCGTGCGATAAGCTGATGGAATACAAGAACCAATACAGAATGAACGACCGCGATTTCGCGTATTTCGTGATGAAATTCGTCGAAACCATCCCATACCAGTATGATGAGAGCTCGCGCGGAATGATGGAGTTCATCAAGTATCCTGCCGAACTGTTCTGGGACGGCGGAGGAGACTGCGAAGATTCTTCGATCCTCTACTGCACGCTCATGAAGAAGATGGGGTATGACACCGCGCTGCTCATATTCCGCGACCATGCCATGGCGTCGATACATTTC
This sequence comes from Methanomassiliicoccaceae archaeon, assembly GCA_016281925.1. Classification (GTDB taxonomy): domain Archaea; phylum Thermoplasmatota; class Thermoplasmata; order Methanomassiliicoccales; family Methanomethylophilaceae; genus Methanoprimaticola. Next base: position 9,966 of record JAEEJP010000023.1, on the reverse strand, counting down.
GCCGATGAATCGTACAACTATGGCGACAACATCGCCGTCTATAGCGGGAAGAAGTATGTGTACGTGGAGACGACCACCACCGGGGAGACATGGAGCGACCGGAGCGGATACGATCTCGGAGACATATTCGACAATGCATACATACCGTCAAAGATCGAGGACATGTACGTGTTGATATGAGCAGACCATCAGATTATATGGGGAAGGTACGTGCGAAGAGGCCGCTGGTCCAATGCATGACCAATTACGTGACCGTCAACGACTGCGCGAACGCCTGCCTCTGCTGCGGGGGAACGCCGGTCATGACGGACGCGGCAGAGGACGTGGAGGAGATGGTGAACATCGCCTCCGCTCTCGTGCTCAACATCGGGACTCTGAACAGCCGCACTGTGGATTCCATGGAGGCCGCAGGCCGCGCCGCAAACAGGGCCGGCATCCCGGTCCTCCTGGATCCGGTCGGGGTGGGGGCGACAAGATACCGCACCGAGACGGCGTTCAGGCTGCTGGAGAAAGTCAGCATCGCCGTCGTCAAGGGCAACCACGGCGAGATCGGAGTTCTTTCCGGGTCCGGAGGCGAAGTCAGAGGCGTGGACTCCGTCGGATCCAGGGATCCGGAATTCGCCGCGGAGAAGCTGGCTTCCGAATTCGGATGCGCCGTAGCGTCCACCGGGGAGAAGGATTACGTCTTCCGCGGAGGCTCCGGCGTGGAGCTGAGCAACGGTCATCCGCTTCTCGGAGCCGTTTCCGGCACGGGATGCATGCTTTCGGCAGTCGCCGGGGCGTACATCGGAGCCTGCGGGGTATCGCTCGAATCCCTGTCCGCTTCTCTGCTGGCTTTCAGCGTTTCATCCGAGTATGCGGCCACCAGATGCGAAGGGCCCGGTACGTTCAAGCCGGCTTTTCTGGACGCTCTCTACAATCTCGACGCGGAGCGCCTTGACACCCGCGTCCAGATACGCAACCTATGAGAAACAATTCTGGCCGGGTTCGAGCCCGGTCAGAGCATCTTCAGGCTCCCGGTCACGCGGTCTATCTCCCCCGCGAGAGCCGGGCCTATGCCTATGCACGTGGTTGTGCCTGGTTCTATCTGGGTCCTTCCGGCGTCTGTTATGGTCGATACGGGGAGCTTCACGCTTCTGGCTTCCGATGCCAGGCGCATAAGCTCTTCCAGGGAGTCCGTTCTGAGGACGACTTTGGCCTGACCGCTGGAATGCCATCCTTCGAACGTTTTCCTGTCGTATTTCTGGACGTAGATGGCGCATTCCACGGCCGCGTGGGCCACTTGGGCGGCGACCTTGCCTTTGCCCATTTTCAGGTCGTTCCTGACGACCACCACGAGCTTGTATTCGTCCGATCTGAAAGGGGATGCTGTCATCATCCCGGCCCATGCAGGACATGTTTATCCGTTTTTCCCATCGCAATGGGAGATAGCGGCCGAAAATCGCGATCAGAGCTCCGATCTGGAATCCCAGCATGAACAGCAGCATCAGGCGCCAGCCCATCCTGAGCCCGCCGCCTCCGAAGGCGATGAATGGGATGAACAGCATGAAGAACAGCCCGAAATAAACGGTCACAGCGTATCCGGCGGCCATTCCTGCGGCTATCGACGCCGCATCTTTCCATCCGAATCCGATCCGCCGGATTTCTGGGGCCAGATCCCGTAGTTCAGGCTCGGGGCTCTGCTCTCCGGAGTTCCCCAGCTTATGCCCGCATCTGGGGCAGAACCCATATTCGTCCGAGATCTCGGATCCGCATTCAGGACAGAGCACAGCTCGCAATCCGGGCCGGGGTATTAATCTTTCCCGATGATTCCGCAGTCAAAGGCGCTGTCCGCAAGTATATGAACCCCTCCGCTTTATTGAGTGGCATGAAATGTCCAAAGTGCGGATTCGACAATCCCGAGGACACGCTCTTCTGCAAGAAATGCGATTGGAGGGTCGACATCCCGTACGTTCCCGAGAGGAAGACGAACGCATCCATGTACTGCGCAATCGCGCTCGCATTGGGTGTGATCGCTTCTGCTTTGTACTTCATGAAATGGTACGTATTCGCCGCCGCCGTGGGAGCCATCGGAATGGTCGTGGGCGGATATGCCATCAATGTTCCGAGGCTGCTCAACAGCGACAACAAGGCCGTTCTCGTCACGATCGCCGGGGTAGGCCTCATACTGAGTATGGTCGGATTTATGCTTGGGCTGTATATGGCGGTGCTTTGATGGCGGTATACCGCGGCAAATACATCCTCGAGGGCCTGGGGACCATCAGCCCGGAGATGGAGCACAATCTGGACATCGCGTATGATATCTGCATGTCCTACAGGCCGGAGTTCCCCTGCGAGATGTGCGGGAAATGCTGTCATCAGCCGAACATTGTCGTCACCCCGGACGAGTTCGAGAGGATCGCCAGCGCTGCGAACGTTTCCATTGCCGAGTTCATCCAGGAATACCTGGCCCGCACGCCCGACGGCAGGTTCCTCCTCGCCAAGACGGAGCCCTGCGCGTTTCTGGGGAAGGACAACAGGTGCACCATCTGGAGGGACCGCCCGCAGATCTGCGACGACTTCCCGTATGCCGTTTCCATGTTCATGAGCAGGGTATATCTCGCCCTTACCAACCCGGATGCCGACATCCTCGAGCTCATAGATTACATGGACAAATCCTGGCCGTGCACGCAGGTCATCAGAAACACCATCAAAGACAGGATAGACGGGCGCAGGAAAGACGTCGTGAAGATGTCATAACCCTATCGACAGCGATGCGCGCAGCTTCCCTCCGAGGGAGACCGGGAATTCAGATTCGGCTCCCGAATAAGTCCTGACATCCTCCACGCCGATTGTCCTGCTGGCATCGCCGTATGCCAGTTCCATGCGGTATGGGTGTCCTCTGCAGTGGAGATCGAGGAATTCCTCCAGATAGCTTAGGGGCTTCCCGTCCCCGCTCGCGAGAGAGTATGCCAGGACGTCCGTCAGGAACACTACCGCCCCCTCATCCAGATCTGTGATGTCTGCCGGCCTCACTTTCGCCGCGGATATAGCATCCATCGCCTCTGACGCGTTGGGTCCGTTCTCCCCGTCAGTCCCGAATTGCACGGAGATCACCGACAGCGCCATCAGGAGTATCGCCATGAAAGCGATCGCGTCAACGTACGCGGTGAATCCGCGGGAATCCTTCAGCATATCATCACCCTGAACACCGCGGGGACTTTCCTTCCTCCGTCGCATCCTATCGCCGCCGTCCTGAAAAGCGTCGAATATCCAGATCCCGGGTCCGTACCCGCAGAAATCGTATTGTCCCCGCAGAATCCCCCAGGTATTTCAGCTTCTACGGACACGTACGATCTGCCCGTGGCATCCAGGTATTCCTGCAGATATCCTTCATATGACGGCACGAATTCCCCGTCCAGGATCTCGCCTCCCAGCATTCCCGCGTTGAAGCGGAGGTCCGCTCCGGAATCAGCCGAGATCAATACCGCCGCCGCCCCCAGGAACGCTGTCAGCGCCAGGACGACGGCCATCATGGACAGCACAGCCTCCATGAATCCCATATCGCCGTTTCTGCTCCCGATCATGCCCGGATTTCGGGTTCCGGGGATAAAAAAGGGCATGCGTGCGGGCACGGAACTTTCCGGGCATAATCTCTGCGCGCAGATGCCGACTGAAAAACGGCCGGGCCGTCAGACTCCGCGCTGATACAGGCCCTTGGTGAAGCCGCTTCCGCCGCACATCTTCAGGAGTTTCTCCCGGGTCTTCTCGGACGGGCTGACGCACATCTCGCCTACGGTCTTCGCAACCGCCGCCGGCCTTTTCCTGAGGTCCAATCCGGCGGAGGCCACCCCTAAGCGCCTGAACTCGTCCATTCTGTCCAGAAGGTTCAGATCCGCGGAGTTCAGTATGTGCGAATATCCGCGTCTGTCCTTGTATACCGGGAAGGAAGCGTCGGTCTCGTCCTTCAGGGTGCAGTCCGACATGCCGGGGTCGCGGGTGATCATGAGCTCCGCCCTTCCGAAGGCCATGACCTCCGTTCTGACGGGATAATGCGCCGCAAGCTCGGAGATCTCGCCTTTGGAGAGCTCGGTGGAAAGCGTGGTCTGGTACAGCTTCAGCGGGAAATAGGAGTTGAATGCGTTCAGGACGCTGCTTCCGTAGATCCTCTCGGCCCCTTTGCAGACGCGGTACTGGGCTACGGTATTGACCATCACCGGATGCGCCGTCTCCACGAATTCGTCCAGAGGGTCGAACCTGGGCAGGAGCGAGACGATCTCCTTGCCTGCCGCCCTGCAGATCTCCCTGGCCTCGTCTATCCTCCCCGTGGCGTCGTAGTAGATGCGGTCGGCGTACGGGAGGGCGGCCTCCAAGGTCTTTATGGACGACACGTAGAACGAGAGCTGCGTTCTCTCCTCGGGTTTGCGGACGCTTTCGCGCTTCAGCCTGACCGGCCTCCTCTTGGTCGTCCCCTCTAATTTGGGTGCCGGACCGAAACCGTTCTTGATCTCGTCTATGCGCGGGTCGTAAGTGCGGTAGATGCTGTATCTCCCGTCCCTGATCTTGAAAGGTATCTGGGCCGAGTTCAGATCGGTCACCTTGAACCCTCCGATCTTCTTGTCTCCGTCGAATATGGAGAGGCCGTCCTTCAGGCCGATTTTCTCGTCCAGCTGCGACGGGCTGAGTTTCCTGCCCTTAATGTCGGCGTTCCCGACGAAGAATCCCCTGTTGTCCGCGAACAGAGGCTGCACGGGGGACACGAATTCCCCGAGATAACCGGAGCACGTCCCGCGGTTGAACACGGTTTTCAGGAGCTCCATGGTGTCGTCGAATTCTTTGCCGGTCTCCTTCTTTTCGGCCATGGAATACGCTTTGGTCGCAAGATACGAATATGCGGGGGATCTCATGCGGCCTTCGATCTTCAGGGAGTCCACGCCTATCTCGCGCAGCCTGTCCATGTATCCCATCCCGAAAAGATCCGCGCAGCTCAGGAGATATCCTTCTTTTTCGTCGGTGCTGTATTTTTTTCTGCATGGCTGGGCGCAGGATCCGCGGTTTCCGCTTCTGCCCCCGATGTGGCTGGACATGAGGCATCCGCCGGATACGCAATAGCACAGCGCGCCCTGGATGAAAACCTCGGTCTCGACCGGGGATTCCGGGACGATCTTTTCCAGCTCCTCCATGGTGAGCTCTCTGGCGAGGACGGCGCGGTCCAGACCGTTCTCGGAGCACCATCTGAGCCCCTCCAAAGAATGGATCTGCATCTGGGTGGACGCGTGCTTCTTTATGTCCACGCTGCTGAGCTGCTTGAGGAGGCCCAGGTCCTGAACGATGACGGCATCCGCGTCGATGTCCGCCAGGAATCTGACGAACGAGACAGCATCCTCCATCTCGGCGTCTTTGACGAGGGTATTGACGGTCACATGGACTTTCACGCCGCTGTCATGGGCATATCCGACGGCCCCTTCGAGTTCTTTGTCGCTGAAATTCCCTGCGAAAGCGCGGGCGCCGTAGCTCTTTCCGGCGAGATAGATCGCATCAGCCCCGGCTTTGACAGCCGCCGGGAGGCTATCCGGTGACCCTACGGGCGTCAGTATTTCCACGCAGTTCCTTAGGAGAACGAATTTATAAGCATTTTACGGGAGAGGCCGCCACGATGCAGCGTGACCGCACGCGCTGGCATCTTAAATGCCCCCGACAAAGCGCATCCATGGACATAATCGGAAGGATGGCCGGGGCAATCCCCAGGGCCAAAGGAAAGGGGCAGGAGATACCGAAGCGCTACGAGCCTCCGGCTGCGGTATCCGGCGATTCCCTGATAATCAATTGCTCCGGGTGCAGGTATACGCCGGATCCCGGGACGGCGGAATGCATCAGATGCATGGTATCTTCGATGTGCGCCAAAGGTAGTTCCGGAAGGGTCGTCCTGCGCACGGGGAAGGATCTGGAGATAGCCGGGCGCTCCGGGAAGGTGGTGAAGGATGCAGCCTCGGTGATGAGGTGGTCGTTCCCCCAGGAATCTCCCAAGGGAAGGTGCAGGATCTGCGAGACGTCCAGATCCAAGGTCATGGACATCCTCTGGGACGGTTTCCCATCCGGAGGCACGGCCGAGGCCCTGGCTTTCGTCGAGGGCAACCGCCCCCAGGGGAAGGAATGCGATCTCTGCGTCCTCCGCACCCGCCGCGCCATAGGGCAGATAGAGGCCGGGCTGAAGGAGATCGAGGAGCGCATGGCGGATCCCTCCGGGAGGGTTCTGCGATGGCCAGGCTGCCGCCGTTCTTCCCCCATCGCGGCCCCGATGGCAAGGAATCGATCCCGGAGGCGCCGTACCAATGGGATGACGGCGATCCGGAAGACATCTTCAGGACATTGCCCAGGACCGAACCCGGGCTCCCACACGATCCTTCGGCTTCCAAGAACGATTTCACCGCCCTGTTCTCGGCGATGGTATGGAAGGATCTCCGTACCAAACCCTCCTATGCCGAATGCTGGCTGGTCGGCACGCAGGACAATCTGAAGGTTCTGTCCAGCTATTCCACCCAGTTCGCGCATGTCACCGTCGGACTGGCCAGCGACGGGCAGACCGAATATTCCCTCATGCCGCGCGAGTATTCGTTCGACGATTCGGTGAATTCGGTGGTCTCCGATGTAATCCGCGGGATACGCACGGAATACCGTCTCCACGGCGGAAGGCTGGACCGCGATTCCGTCATCGGGACCGCCCGCGCTTTGGCGGCCAACAGATACGACGACATCAAGGAGGCCTGCGGCAACTCCGCGAATCTGGACGGCCTGATGGACGACATCTGCTCGGCATCGTACAGGCACTCGGTCGGAGCGGGGATATTCGAGGTCCTGCTGTCAGATCCGCACATAGAGGACGTATACATCGACGCTCCCTGCGACAGGAACCGGATCCATGTGACCATCAACGGCATAAACGGGGTGAACGCCCACATGCGCTGCAGGACCAACCTCATGGCGGACCGCAGGGAGATGGACAACATCGTCAACATCCTGAAAAGGGAGAGCGGGCTCAGGTTCTGCCAGTCTTCCCCGGTTCTCGAGACGGATTTCCGCGAGTTCGATGCCAGGGCGACGCTCATAGGGTATCCAATGAGCCCAAACGGGGATGCTCTGGCCATAAGGAAGCATTCCGCCAGGCCGTGGACCCTGACGAGGCTTCTTGCCAATGGGACGCTTGACCCGCGCTCCGCCGGGCTGCTTTCATTCATGGTGAACAACCGTTCGACCATCCTCATCTGCGGGCCGAGAGGGGCGGGGAAAAGCTCCCTTCTTTCCGCTCTGATGTTCGAGTTCCCGCTTGGCCAAAGGATACTCACTATAGAGGACACCCAGGAAGTGTCCAGCAGGGCCGGAGGGCGCGCGCGGCGTGGATGCGGCGGCCTGCCGGAGCGGGGCGTCCCCTTCCCCGGGAGACGTCCTCATGGAACGTATATCAGCATAGGAAACGAGGAAATGCGAATGCGGCTGGCCCGATCCGGCCCGCCTTCTGGGCGATCGCCGCCCCGCGGGGTGCGCTCCAATTTTGGACCGCGGAACGGGGCCCCGGAATGCCACAGTTTTGGGCATGCTGGCCGCGCCCGGAAACTGTGAATGCCGCGGGGACCCCGCGGAGACAATTTTCGGGTGCCCCCCGAAAATTGGAGTTTACCAGCGTGCGGGGGCCTTCCGATGACCGGCAGGGAGGCCGCCGCGAAGCGCAACGAGAGGATCAGGGAGCTGGTCCTCGAGCGCGTCCCCATCAAGAGCATAGCCAGCATGTTCGGCCTGCACCCCAATTCGGTGCGCGCCGTGATCGAGAAGCTCGTCAGATCCGGGCAGCTCGTGAGGATCCACGACACCAGCCCCGCCGTCTACGCCGACCCCTGCGCGCGCGTTACCCCTAAGGACGGCGCGCGCGAGGGAACGGTGCCCCGCGGCGGGTACGCCGGATCCGGCGGGGTGATGGACTGCCTGCCGCCGTCGGGGAGGCTGCCGCAGGGGTGGGTCAACCACCACATCTCCGGGTACGTGTCCTTCAGGGTCAGGAAGGCCGGGACCTTCGGCGATGTCCCCGACCCGAGGATCGGGTTCTGCGGTTACTGGGAGGCCCCCAGGTCCGGGGGCAACTGCCAGACCCTCCGCATGTGCAGGCTAAGGCTCTTCGGCCAGGAGCCGACGGTGGCGTTCTACGTGTCCACCCGCGGGACCATGCAGTTCAGGGTGCACCCGGGGCGCGTGTACGTGGACGCCTCGAAGATCGGGGCCCAGAGGAGCAGGGAGATCCTCGTGGAGAGGGCGGAGTACATCGCCGGGCTCCTGAGGGCCACTGGGTGGCAGGTCTCCGACCCGGAGATACGCGGGGTCCTGCACACGGCCAGGGAGAACGACCCGCTGGCAAAGCTGATCCCGGCGGACAGGAACGACCGGTCGGACGACATCGTGGTGGACTCTTCGCCCGGGGTGCCGGAGACCGAGATGGAGGGGTGCGAGGACGACGAGGCCATAGCCATCTACGCCAACATCCCCAGCGCGGTGAAGGAGATGCGCGAGGGGGTCTCCGCGAACGCGTCCAGCATAGGCGAGATGAGGGGCGACCTGGTCGCTCTGAGGGAGGTGCTGGGCCTGCAGGCCGACGCCATCGCGGCGCTGGCCGGGAACGTGACGGCGCTGGCCGGGGTCCAGGCCAGGGTGGCCGGCATCATGGCGGAGGACGCCAGGGCGAAGGTCGAGTGCGCGGTCAGGGCGTTCGACGGGAGGGGGTACGTATGACCCTGGTCATCGAGCTCGCGAACGGCTGGCACATAGTCACAGACTGCCTGGACGTCCTCGACGACCTCTGCAACGGGGAGCCCGTCATCCGCGTGGAGGGCAGGAACGGGAAGGTATACCACGTGAACCGCGACCACATCGTCTGCGTGCAGGAGGTGGAGGAGTGACCGGGGAGTACGAGGGCCAGACCGCCGTGCTCTACGCCAGGGTGTCCACCGACGACAAGGACCAGCGCCCGGAGTCCCAGATGGAGGTCATGGAGGGATGGTGCAGTAAGGAGGGCGTGATCGTGGTCGGACGCTACATGGAGGAGCAGTCCGCCAAAGACATGGCCCGCCCCCAGCTTCAGGCGGTCATCGGCAGGATAGTGACGGGCGCGATCTCGTCCGTGCCGACGGATGGAGGCCTGGACACCTATACCTGCAAGGTGAACCTGCTGGTGGCCTGGCACCAGACCAGGATATCCAGGGACCAGGCCGACTTCCTCAATCTCAAGCGGCTCGTCGAGGGGTACGGATGCGTTATACGCTTCGTCTCCAACCTGATACGCACGGAGACGCCCGCCGGCCAGCTCATCACGTCGATAGACGCATGGCACGGCCAGGTGGAGAGGGAGAAGCTCTCGGACAACACCAGGATGGGCATGCGCCAGAGGAAGGCCGCCGGGCAGTACCTGTCCAGGCCGAGGGCGGTGGTGTTCGAGGAGGACCGCCCCGGGTACACACTGAGGGGCGAGGTCCGGACCGACGACGGTGTGAAGCACAAGACCGTGCTCACCACCGAGATGGACGTCTACCGCTGGGCCTCCGAGGGGCTGTCCATCGAGAGGATAGCGAAGGAGAAGCTGTACGTCTCCTACGGCGCCTTCTACGCCCTGCTCAGGGACACGGGCCGCCTCGGGAGGTTCAGGGAGATCAGCATGTCGTCAAGGGGTAGCGCCCCCGGAGGCCCCGGGAGCCTGTCGGAAAGGGGTCCTGTCGGAAAGGGTAGGAAAACCCCGGATTTTTCTGTCATCAAGGGGTCGGTTTCCGAACTGTCGGAAAGGGAACCCTTGTCGACAGAGGAAGACCCCTGCCCGACAGAGGAGGAGGGGAGCCGATGCCCGGCGGAAACGTTCCGGGGAAAGGCTCCGCCGTAAGGGCCGGCATGGAGGCCGCCCGCCTGAAAGGGGTGCACTGCGGCAGGCCGTTCATTTTTTGCTGGGAAGACGAG
>JAEEJP010000022.1 GCA_016281925.1 Methanomassiliicoccaceae archaeon | reverse complement strand
GCAGAAGTTCTGGAACGACAAGGAGGACTCCGAGTGATCTCCGCGCGTCCGTATCCATACCAGGATACGGGCGCGATTGGACTCGGAACGAGGCGCCGAGGGTATGGAAAATCCTGAACAATAGAATTTTTTCAGATGATCTGGCTATGAAGGTGGCGGGCCTGAAGGGATTCGAACCCTTGGCCGTTCGATTAAGAGTCGAACGCTCTACCTAGCTGAGCTACAGGCCCCTGCAAAACCCCGTTATCATGTCGTCATATATATGCGTTGCTATCATCACAAAATGTATGGCGGCCAACGTCCAGGTCCGGGGAAATAACCCCAACCAATATATGGGCACTCCATCATAGAGGGGCCGATGTCTAAATTGAAGGTAAGAGACCTGATGACCACCCAGGTGGTTACGCTTCAGCCTACTGACACAATAAAGAAGGCGACCATAAAGTTCGCCGTCGACAACATCTCCGGGGCGCCCGTGGTGGACGGCAGGAACCATCTTCTCGGGATCGTCAGCGAGAACGACATCCTCCAGCTGATCTACAGCAAACAGATCATGCTCGACAAGGAGAATTCGGGCGCCGTCATGCTCTGCCACTCCATGGATTCGGACGAGAACGGCGCCGACGGCCTCCAGAGGATCTCCGAAGAGATATCCAATATGGAAGTCGGCAGCATCATGGTCCGCACTGTTCTCACGACCTCTCCGGACGCTCTCGTGATGGAAGTCCTGAAGTCGATGATAGAGATGGATGTCAACCGTCTTCCGGTGGTCGAGAAAGGCGTTGTAATAGGCGTCATCTCAAGGGCGGACATCGTCTTTGCGCTTTACAAGAGAAAGGTTTGACCGAGATGGAAGTGCACGTTCTCGCCAGCGGAAGCGACGGAAATTGCACTGTCATCGAGTGCGACGGCGAGGCAGTGGTCATCGATGCCGGCCTCAGCTGCCGCACTCTCATGTCCTACATGGACAGGGAAGGCGTCGATCCCAGGATGATAAAGGCCATTCTGGTTACGCACGAGCACAGCGACCACGTCAAGGGCGTCGGCCCGATGGCCAGGAAGCTCGGGGTCCCGGTCATGTGCACCATGGGGACCTACAACGCCTCGTCCATGGGCGCCGTCGATTTCGTCCCGTACGAGCTGAAAGGCTCGTTCTCCGTCGGCCCTATGAGCATAACCCCGCTTCCGACATACCATGACGCGGCGGAGCCCAACGCGTTCTTCGTGGGGAGCGACCGCGGGAAGGTCGCGGTGGTCACCGACACCGGGAAATTCGATTTCAGGATAGAGCACGCTCTGGCGGAATGCGACGCCGCCGTCGTGGAAGCCAATTATGATCTGGAGATGCTCCGGAACGGGCCGTATCCCCCGTCGCTGAAGAGGCGCATCGAAGGGGAGACCGGGCATATGTGGAATATGGACACCGGAAAGGCGCTCAGACGCACGGATTCCTCCGGGAGAAAGATTTTTCTGGCTCATCTCAGCCGCACCAACAATGAGCCGGACATCGCCAGGGAGACGGTGGCGAACGTGACCGGGATAAAAAGGATGAAGATCGACTGCCTGGAGTTCATGGGGGATACCAGGACCTTCAGGGTGAAGGGCTGACCGGAGCGGCTTTACCGGCTTCCACCAGAACGTCGGCCAGGGCTTTCGGCAGAGTGACCAGATCCTGCCTTTTCAGGCTGTAGTCCCTGTCCGGACCGGAGAATTCCGGCAGATCTTCCAGCACCACTATCAGCACAGAGCCTGTCATGTCCCCGGCATCTTCGGGAGCGCCGTCTTCCGGCAGGGGAACGGCATCTTCCGGGTCCATGTCCAGCGGATCGGGTATGTCGTCGAAGCTCTCCTGGAAGTCGTCATCCTGGGGTACATCGTATTCGGAAGGTTTCTTTTCGGCAGGAGGCTCCGCCTTTGCTGCCGGCTTCTCTTCGGGCGCCGTTTTCCCCGGTCCGGAATCCTCCGGAGGCACAGGCTCCTCCCCGTCGGGCGGTACGAACTGATCTTTCCGGTCTATCTGAGGCTCCAGATCTTCCGGAGGTACGAACTTCTCTTCGTCGGGCGGGACGAATTCCTCCTCTTCCGGCGGTTTTCCGGCGTCCGGGATGCGGGTCTCCGGTGCGGGAGCTTCTTTGGGCATGTCGCGGGCAGGAATCTCGTCGATGTGGGTGGCTACGGTAACCCGTTTGCCTCTGAGGCGGTCCACCTCGGCCAGATGGGCTTTCGAGGCTTCCACTATTTTGTAGTAATAGACTTTTTCCTCTTCGGTGAGAGCGTCTATCGAGCCGTTCGATCCCAGCGCTCCGAGGAACGCCATTTTGAGGATCTTGTCCGATCTTATGCGGATGATTTCTCTGCAGAGGCGCTCGGCGCTTTTCTTCTTGTGCTCGGCGCCTTCGCACATAACCGAATCGGGGTCTATGCCGTACAGCCTCTCATATTCCGAGCGCAGCCTGGTCATCAGGTCGGCCATCGCCCTGAAAAGATCCCGGCGGACTTCCGACACTGAGCTGCCGCTCATCTCCACCCTGTACAGCTCGGACAGGTCGTCGAAGGTCATGTGCTCCAGGACCGGGCTCATGACTGCCTATAGGCGGATGCGTAATTAATATGTCGGAACGCGGATAAACGGGGCAGCCCGGGCGCGGAATGCCTGTTTCAGCGGTCCGGAGTTCGGAAGGCCGAGAATCCGGCCGGCGGCACGATGCGCATTTTTCGGGGGAACAAGGGGATTCTGTCCGATGATCTGAAAAAAAAGGTGGCCGGACATCGGCGATGCCCGACCTTTGTCATTCTTTGGCAGCTTCAGAAGAATTTGTCGATCAGCGGGCGGACAATAGATATGAGCGCCCCTATCAGAGACAGGATGTAACCTGCTCCTATGTGCCCATCGATCTCGCCGTTGTACAGGATCATCAGGATGATGGTTATCAGGAACATAAGGACGCTTACAGCAAATATCGCTATGTTCTGTCCGTAATCCAAGTTTTTCTGGCGAACGATGCTCATCAGTCTGATAAGCAGCGCAATGAGTCCGACCACAAGGACGACGGCCGGGACAAAGAAGTAAGTGAATTCCTCTCCTCCTTCAGTCAGTATTTTCCATCCAGACGCATTGAATCCCCAGAGGCTCAACCAAGACAGGAAGACGCCAAGGACCATCAGCGCCGGGCCGATGAGCTTCAGCACGCTCAGTCTGTCAGAAATATGCAATATATCGCTAACATTTTCATCCATATTATCGCTTTATCCTTTAATAGCCTAAAATGTCAATATTCGTATCCAATATGGCAGACCTGCCCATTTCATGGCTGACTTTGTACAGGATGCCATAGTCTCCCACATAATAGGAAAGGTAATCTCCGACGTATCTGTCGCAGACAATTTGTTTTTCATCGAAGATGACGGTCGATTTCTCGCCTGCCGGCTTGCATACGGAAGTTCCGGAGTAGAAATCAGGGCATGACAGCATCGCTAGAAAGTCCACTTTGCTCCAGACATTGATCAGGTTGTTTCCATAATTGACCGTGAACTTCCCGTCTCCGTTGTATGTAGCTTTGTGTTCCATGCTGGCGATGTAATCCCCTGCTTTCAGCTCTTTGGAGAACGGATCTTTTGCGAGCGTACGCTTCGACCCATCCATCAATGATGTTTTGAGGATGTTTTCCGGAGCCGCAGAGGAGTGCCCGCCGCCGTATATTATTCCGTAGTCTCCGATGAAATAGCAGTAGCCATCGGGGTTCTTGTAAACTTTGCATTCCATAGAGCCGCCATTCGCATCGACATTTGCTGTCCCCTGATATCCCTTCGGATCCACATTATTCGGGGTGAAATAGGAGCCGCCGGGGTACATGAAAGCTATGAACTGCAACCTGTTCAATGTCATCTCTCTGTCGTCGTTCGTAGGGGCGCTTGAGCCTTCGCCTGCATAGCTCGCATGAAGCCGGACTTTGTACATGCCCCTGCCAAGCGATTCGGTCACCGTTACTTTGTACTCATCCTTCCCTATGTATTCTATGTAATCTCCAGCTTTCAGCTCGACCAGTGACGGATCTTTGATTTCCTCCGTATTTTCGCCGCTGTTGCTGTTGTTTATCAGCAGGAAAGCGGCTGCGACTGCTATCACAATCGCGGCGCAGACTGCCAATAGAACAATTAGTTTGTTCATAATTATACAACCAGGTGCCTAATGTGAACATTATAGTGCAGTAAACTAAAAAGTATATTATAAGGTCGAATGACATTAGAATGAATTATGTATCCCCGGCATTTTTGCGCGTGCGCGCCGAACAGGAGAAAAGAATGAGATCCGTCACGCAAGCCGATGGGATCCGTTTCCATTGCGAGGGCGGCACGGCGGAGGTCGTTTCGTGCCCCAAGGGGCGTTAGGCCGTCTGCATTCCGGAAACGGTATCCGCAGGCGGAGAGACTTTTGAGGTCGTTTCGATAGGCGAGGAAGCTTTCTCCGGGGCCGCCGTGATAGACGCGGTTCTTCCTCCTTCGATCAGGCGCATAGGCCGGGGAGCGTTTCGCGGATGCAGAGAACTGCAGACGATCGCGATGCCGGCGACGGAAGTCGAACCGACAGCGTTCGAAGGGTGCCGCTCCCTGGATTGCATAGCGTTCATAGAAGGGAATTCGCTCTCGGCATATTCCGGAAGGATAGTTTCGAGAGAGTCTGCCGAGTGCGTCCGGGAAACCTCCCGTAACGGGCAGCCCTTGCCGAGAAAGGAATCATGCAGAATCGGATGCGGCATCAAGGTGTTTCCGTCTCTGCTGGATTATGTCGACATCGACGGGACCAAGAGGGCTGGGCTGCTCGAAACAATGTCCGCCGGCTCGGAGCAGGAGACGGTCGATGCGATCGCCATCATGGCCTGTCTGTCCCCTCCCTCAGAAGAGGATGGGGCCGCGGCCGATCTCGTCCGCATGCACGGCAGCCCGTTCAGCAGGGCGATGTGCCTGGCCTGCGGGGTGGGCGGAGAGCCGGATATCGGAGGGGCGAAGAAGATCATGGAATCGGGCCCTTGCGGAAGGCTCTACCGCAATCTTTCGGAGGATCCGTTCATGGCCAGGCTGCGCGGCATCGTGGGCGACGGCTCTTTCGCCGATGCCGCAGAGGCCTGGAAGTCTTCCGGAGATCTCTCGGAGAGGATAGCCTCGCTGTGCGCGGCCAGGGCGTGTCTGAGCGGAGACATAGGCATCGACCGGATGGCAGAGGCGATAAGCCTTTGCGAAGGATGCGAAGAGCTTGGATTCGCTGTATACGACAGGATCGCTCCGGTTTTGGGGGCCATCATGGGATGCTCTTCCGCGGATTTCTCGGACAGGCAGACCTAGGAAAAGATATGGAGGTTCATGCTGGAAGCCGCTCCAGAAAGGCTGGCCAAGTCCGTCTCCATGGACGGGCCACTGTCGGAATGGAGCCTGGACTGCGCTTCGTTCCTTCTCAGGGAAGCCGGCGATCCGCAGTTCGAGCGTCTCATGAGGTCTGTGGAAGCTTCTCCGGAGACCAGGGCGAGCAGATGGCTGGAATACGGGGAGGAAGAGTGGATCCCGGATTTCTCTGTGGAGCCAGGGCCGCATAAAGACGTTTTGGATGCTATCGGATTCGAGGCGCGCGGCAATGTCAGCGGTTCGCTGGAGCGTGCCGAAGAGGCCGGATACGAGCCGCTTATGGGCGAAGGGTATCAGAGCCCTGAAGCGACGTTCGAAACGGCGATGGCTCTCCCTCTCCGTCAGAGGTCGAAATGGCTCAGAGCGGCGGCGCTGGAAGGGCATCCCGCCGCGCAGTACGAGCTCGCCATTGCCTTGGCCGCCTTAGACGGAGGTTGCACCGGGCAATCAATGGGATGGGTCATATGCTCTGCCGTATCCGGATATCCGGAGGCATGTTCCGCAGTCTCATTCTGCGCCATCGCCAGGCCGGACCTTCTGGGCTTGGCCGGAGCCGGGCTGTCCCACGGGGATGCGATGAAGCTGATGCGGTATGCCGCCTCCAGAGGCGAACGTACGGCGGCGGCCAACATCTCTGCCATGTGTTCCACGGGCGCATGCGGCGCTCCCAGCCGTTTCCTGGAGAGCATCGGCATGACCGGCGTTCCGTATCCCGGCCATCTTTCTGAAGACCGGCCAAGAAATGCTCCGGCAGGGCCGCCGTCAGCGGAGGCTGACAGGGGCAGTCCGATCGCCGCAGCGCACCGGCAGAAGCCTATTCTTTCCGGGGGCCGGCGGCGATGAGCGAGATCAAGAGGATCAAGCTTGATTTCGGATTCGGCAGAAGCGAGTACAACAGGCGTTTCAAAGGTTCTTCGCCCGGAAGGCCGCCTTCATAGGGGTCGAACGTTTACAGGACGGCATATTCAGTATCCCTGACGCTGGCATGCATGTACCCCCGGATCAAGGAGAATACGTCCCCCAGGTATCCCAGGGAGTTCGAGGAGAGGGTCGAAGCCGTAAAAGCATGGGCCCTGTATGCCGTCCGCAAACACCATAAGATATTGATAGGTTCGGCGCAGGACGTAAAGAACGAAATCGTGGCCACCGTCGTGGCGAATACTCTGGCGACTTTATTCGACGAGGGCCATTTCAAAGAATACGAGGTTCCGGTCGATTTCGATCAGCTGGGAAGGATGCTGAAAGATCCCAAAAACAGGGAGAGAAGCGACCTCGCAGGACACATGATGGGATTTCCCGGTCTGTTCGCCGCCGTCCAATCCGGCATCGGGGAAAGGAAGCCGGGAGGGATTTTCATCCCTGTGTATGTCCGGGGGGCCTTCCAATGCGGATTCGCAGAATTCTGCGCTTCGCATCCTTATGAGATGAGCGATAAGATAAGGTCGGAGCTTCCCTTTCTTCCGGACGCCAGCGTAAGGGATGTGAGGCTGGAGGATGCCACGCTGAATCTCGTGGGGATGTGCGGGACGATCGACCCTGTGGCAGGCGTTTCCCGCCTGGATTCGCCTGCGACGTCGGAGCCGTACCCCGAATATGCATTCAGAAATGTCGTGGCTTTCGGCCATTTCCGGTCTATCAGCGAGGAAGGGATGCAGGGCCCCGAACCTGCGCGTTTTTATCGCATCTATCTGGACGGCTATGCCATAGATCTCAGGCATTATCCGTGCTCGCCCGGGGATATGGCTTCCGGCGGCGGAGAAGCCGGCGGTTTCCTGTCAGCTATGGCCGATCCGCTCGTGATAGTTGGGGCGCTGGATCCCCTCGCCAGGAAAGAGGTGAGGCAGCTCCTGGGCATGGCGGGCATAATGCCCTGCAGAATCGAGGAGCAGATGTTCGAGGAGAGACCGGAGGAACCGCTGAGCTTCGACAATCTGGTAAGGCAGGTATGCGTGGCGTTCGGGATCGTGCCCTCCGATTATACGAGGCTCCGAGCTGTCTGTCGCGCAGCATCCTGAAGCGGAAAGAAGGTGAAGATCGGGCAGCGCATGGCATGGGGTACCGCCATTTTTGAGCCGTTCTCCGATCTTCAAATTCAGATGTATAAAAGCCGATATTAAATTTTTTCTATCCTGAAGAATCCGAGAAGCTCCAATCCGTCTCCCCAAGGGACCGCTTCGTTCCATACGAGCTCGCCGTTCTCTTCCGTCGAGACGAATATCCTGCCGCCTTCTTCTTTCCAGCTTCCGACCGAGCCTATGACGTGGTTCTTGTCGTATTCCCCGGACCCTCCGTCTTCCGCCGCCTCTTTGGGGAGTATCGTGACGTACCGGCCTCCCTGTTCGAACTGATACATCGTTTTAGCCATGATCTTCTGCATCTCGGGGACGCCCTCATCGGAATCCAGTCCCTCGGTTTCCTTCCAAGTCTGTTTGAAATCCATCCCGAATGCGTTGATCTCTTTGATTTTCCACAGTCCAGCAATGTCCATGCGGCATCTCTCCGTATCGGCGTCCGCCCCGGTTCTCGGCTCCGGAATCTGCCGACGGCCCAGGATGGCGGCGGCCGATTAAAAGAATGGCGCGGCCGAGGGCAGCGGCGGAACAGCCCGGAGGCACGGATCCCGGCGCGGATTCGTTATATATCGTCCGCCATTCCCCAATCATGCGCATCGCCGATGTGTCCAGGAAAAAGGAAGGATGTCTGGAGGTGGACGTCATAGTCTCCCCGCGTTCCAACAGATCCGGCCCGGAAGGCTTCGATACGTGGAGGAAGAGGCTGATAATGCGCGTCAAGGCCCCTCCGCTGGACGGCAGGGCCAACAAAGAGGTGGAGGAGACCTTCGCGTCGATAACAGGGATGCGCTCGGCGGTGACCTCCGGCCATACCAGCAGGCAGAAGACGGTCTCCGTATACGGCGATGCGGACGAAGCGGAGGAGGCGCTGGACAATGCGGCCGCCGAAAGATGACACGGAACGCATGGAGCGCATAAACGCGGTCATCTCCGAAATATCCCTGCTCAGAGGCACCCATGTGGTTCTGGTGGAAGGGATGAACGACGTCGTCGCCCTCAGGAACTGCGGGATGGACGCCGAATTCATATGCGTCCAAAGCTCCGCCGGAGGCCCGATGAAGGCTTCGGAGGCCGTCTGGAAATCCGGGAAGTCGGCGGTCATAATGACGGACTGGGACCGCCGCGGGGATATCATAGCCGATTCCCTCAGAACGGATCTGATGTCCCTCGGGGTGAAGTTTGACGTCCACTTCCGCTCGGAACTGGGGGCTCTGCTGAAGCCGTATTGCTCGGACGTGGAATCCATCGATTCCGTAATGCTCATGATGCAGAGGAAGATTCTGGGGTGATACCATGGGAGAGGGCGCGATAATAGTTCTGGAAGGGATAGACGGCGCCGGGAAGAGCACCTTGGCCGCCGGCCTGAAAGCATGGCTGGAAGAGGCGGGATATGAGGTGGCCGCGACCGCGGAGCCCACCCATGACCGCATCGGGGCCGTCATCCGCGGCGGCATAGAGGGGATATCCCAGAGGACCGAAGCTCTTCTCTTCGCGGCCGACCGCAGCGACCACACCGAAGCCATGGAGAGATGGGCTTCCGAAGGGAAGATAGTCATATGCGACAGGTATTTCGCGTCCACGGTGGCATATCAGTCGTCGGAACTGGACGGCACCTCCGCCGACAGGGAGTGGCTCCTCGCGATCAGCTCCAGGTTCGTAGGCGTGCCGAAGGCCACGATACTGCTGGACATAGACCCTTCCGCAGGCATATCCCGCGTGGAGGCCCGCGGCGAGGCCAGAAGCAGGTTCGAGAGGGCGGATTTCCTGCGCAGGGTCAGGGAAGAGTATCTCCGTCTCGCGAAAGAGTTCGGTTTCAATGTCATAGACGCGTCGGCATCCCCGGAGGAAGTCCTCGGAGAGGCCGTGCGCATAGTTCAGGAGGCTATCTGATGCATCCGTCCGAAGAGATTCTGGGGGAGAAGAGCGGCAAGCTCAGCGGGAAGAAGATCGTCATGGGGATCACCGGCAGCATAGCGGCCGTCGAGTGCTTCGCGACCATCCGCGAGCTCATCAGGCACGGCGCGGAGGTGTTCCCGGTTCTGACGGAGGCCGCCTCCAAGCTTGCGGCCGTCGATGCGCTGGAATTCGCCAGCGGGAACCGCCCGGTGGACAGTCTGACCGGCCGCACCGAGCACATCGACATGATGGGGTCCGCGGACCTGCTGCTCATCTATCCCGCCACCGCCAACACAGTTTCGAAGATAGCTTGCGGCATAGACGACACTCCCGTAACCTCGATGGCGACCGTCGCCCTGGGTTCGGGCGTGCCCATAGCGATAGCCCCGGCGATGCACCAGTCGATGTACAGCAATCCGGCGGTCTCCGCCAACATCGAGAAGCTGAGGTCGTGGGGGATAAGGATGATAGGCCCCCGCACCGACGGGGTGAGGGCGAAGGTGGCATCCCGCGACGAAATCGTCGGAAACGTCATAAGGATGCTTTCCGGGCGCCCTCTGGCATGCAGGAAAACCCTCATAATAGGCGGCCGCAGCGAGGAGTCCATAGACTCCATGAGGACGATCACCAACCGCTCCTCCGGCAGGATGGCTGTCGCCCTGGCTCTCCGCGCGTTCGAGCTGGGCGCGGACGTCGAGCTGTGGATGGGCGGATGCGATGTCCCCATCCCGGATTTCATCCCGTCGAAGCGTTACTCGTCGGTGTCGGATCTCATAGCTATGATGCCGCAGATAATCCATGATATCGCCATCGTCCCGGCGGCCTTGGCCGATTTCGCGCCTGCCAAGAGGGCGCAGGGCAAGATCCCCAGCGATTCCGGGATGGACCTCAGGCTGGAGCCCACTCAGAAAGTTCTCCCCCTGATAGCGGAGAGATGCCCCCTGGTCATCGGCTTCAAGGCCGAATCGGGCCTTTCCGAGGCGGATCTGATTTCCAGGGCCCGCTCGCGCATCGCGAAGTACGGCATAGCCGCGGCCGTCGCCAACGACGTGTCTTCGGCCGGAAAGGATTCCTCCGAGGCGTTCTTCGTGACCGCGGATTCCTGCGCGGCCATCGGAGGGACCAAGGATTCCATGGCCGACTCCATCCTCTCCGCGATTTCCGGGATGCTATGATCGAAGCGTTCTGCCCCGGCCACATCTCCTGCATATTCCTGCCGTCCAAAGGAGGATCCGCAGCCGGGACCGGATCCCGGGGGGTCGGCATCAGGCTCGGCCTGGGGGCCCGCGCGGCGGTGTCGGAGAGGGACGGGGACGAGGTTTCGGTATCGATAGACGGCGTCGAATCTGATGCGCCGGTCACCCGCGCGGCAGCCGGGATCCTGGCTCCGGGGAAGGGATTCAGCATTTCGGTCAGGAACGATCTGCCGGTCAGCCAGGGGTTCGGGATGTCCGCGGCCGGAGCGATCGCCGCCGCAGTCTGCATCGCCGAGATCGAAGGCAGATCCCGCCGGGAAGCTTACATGGCCGCCCACGAGGCCGACATAATAGGCGGGGGCGGGATGGGGGACGTCGCCGCGATCGCATCGGGGTTCCCGTATCCGGTCAGGGAGGCTCCGGGCATGCCGCCGGAAGGCAGAGTCTCGGACGCCGGGCTGGATCTGGGGAAGATATCCGTCGGAGTGATCGGCCCGAAGATGGTGACTGGATCCGTCCTTTCCGATCCGGTCCGCTCGGAGGCGATATCGTCCGCCGCCGAGGCCGCCATGGAAGGTTTCCTGGCGGACCGTTCCGGGAGCGGCCTGTTCCGTTGTTCCAACGCATTCTCCGCGGAAGCCGGCCTGGAATCCCCGGAGATGGCTTCAGTCATGGGCGTCCTCCGCTCCAAGGGGTACGGCGCCGGCATGTGCATGCTCGGGAACAGCGTCTTCACGACGGCTCCGGTCCGCGTCCTGCGCGGAATCCTGGGCCCGCGCGCTTTCGTAGCGTCCTGCCGCCCGTATTCAGGCGGGATCCCGATCGTTCGTAGAGAGTGAAAAGGACGTCGTCCCCGCCCACATCGAAGAGCCCGATCCTCGCGCCGCTGTCCAGCCAGGCGTGGGCGTAGTTCACCGAGGCGAAGGCCGTGACCAGGTCCCCCTGATCCCTGAAATGCTTCGCATCGGAATAATAGCAGTTGGCCATCTCCAGGAAGCTGTCGGCGAGTTTCCTCCCGTAAGATCTCTCGGGGGCGGCTATCCTCAGTTTTTCCAGCGCTCTCCCGGTTATGCCCAGATACCTCTCGATTTTCTCGTCGGTTATCCTGTCGGTTCTCTCTTCCATGGCTCATCCATGCGGGTTTGCGTTAAATCCGTATCGGTAGGAGGGGTTCTCCTCCCTTTTCTATAAGAACTATGAAAGTTTACGCCCGCTCATGATTGTCATCGGCGGTTCCTCATCCGTCGCTCTGGCCCAAGAGATCGCCAGGGAGCTCGGATGCGAGTTTTTGCGGGCATCGACCACCAGATTCCCGGATGGCGAATGCTATACCAGATTGGACAGGGATTCGATGGACGAAGACGTCGTCATCGTTCAGAACACCTACCCCGACGGGAATCTCGTGGAGATGCTGCTGATAAGGGATGCGGCGGTCGGGATGGGCGCCAAAAGGGTGGCCATGGTCATCCCGTATTTCGGCTATGCCAGGCAGGACAGGCTGTTCAAACCCGGGGAGCCCATGTCCGCAAGGGTCATGTGCGGCATACTCGACAGGATCTGCGACAAGGTCGTCACGATCGATCTGCATAAAGAATCGACTCTGGACAATTTCTCCCACCCCCACAGGGATTTGAAAGCCGCAGGCCCCATCGCCGACTATTTCCGCGGCAAAGGGATAGACATGGTCCTGGCTCCGGACATCGGGGCCGCCGGGCGCGCCAAAGACGTCGGCGGCCGTCTGGGAGTGCCTTACGACCATCTGGAGAAGACCAGGCTTTCCGGGACGGAGGTCCGCATAAAGCCGGCCAAAGCCGATTGCAGGGGCAGGAATATACTCATCGTGGACGACATGATCTCCACCGGAGGTACCATCATAGCCGCCGCCGCGGCACTCAAGGAAGCCGGGGCGGAAAGCGTCGCCGTCGCGTGCACCCACGGGGTGTTCGTTGGCGATGCCTTGGAAAGGCTGACGAACAGCGCCCTGAAAGACGTGCTTTCCTGCAACACCATAGAAAGCTCGGTTTCGAAGATCTCGGTGGCCAGGATCGTGGCCGAAGAAATAGGCAGGGGATTCTGAATGCCGATGAAAGAGGACGATTTCGCGGATTGGTATCTGGACATAGTCGAGAAAGCCGGGCTTTCCGACAAGAGGTACCCGATCAAAGGGATGAACGTGTGGACCCCGTACGGCTGGAAGATAATGAGGCAGATCGACGGATACATCCGCGAGGAGTTCGACGCCACAGACCACGACGAGGTCTGCTTCCCGCTGCTGATCCCGGAGACGCAGTTCGCCAAGGAGAAGGAGCACATCAAAGGCTTCGACGAGGAGGTCTATTGGGTCACCCACGCAGGGAAGAACGAGCTGGACGAGAGGCTGGTCGTCAGGCCTACTTCGGAGACCGCGATGTACCCCATGTTCTCGCTGTGGGTGAGATCCCACCAGGACCTTCCCCTGAAGGTGTACCAGATCGTCAACACGTTCCGCTACGAGACCAAGCAGACCCGCCCGTTCATCAGGGTCCGCGAAATCCATTTCTTCGAGTCTCACACCTGCCACGAGACCTGCGAGAAGGCCCAGGACCAGATAGAGGAGGACATCCAGATCCTCGCGAGGATAGCGAAGAAGATCTGCCTCCCGTACACCCTGCTCATACGCACCGAGTGGGACAAATTCCCGGGAGCCCACTACACCGTGGGGATCGACACGTCCATGCCCAACGGAAGGACCCTCCAGATGGGATCCATCCACCATTACAGGACCAATTTCTCCGTTCCCTATGACATAGAATATGAGAACGAGACCGGGGAGCACCTCCCGGTGCATCAGACCACATTCGGCATGAGCGAGCGTCTGGTCGGGGCCCTCATCGGAGTGCACGGCGACGACAAAGGCCTGGTGATGCCGCCCGGGATAGCGCCCATACAGGCGGTCATAATCCCGATCATTTCGAAGAAGAGCGCGGAAGAGGTCTCCGCCGAGTGCGCCAGGATCCTCAGGCTTCTGAAGGGCGCCGGGATCCGCGCCAAGCTGGACGACCGCGACGCCCGCCCCGGAAGCAAATACTACGACTGGGAGATCAAAGGGGTGCCGGTGCGCCTGGAAGTCGGAGCCCGCGACCTCGAGAACGGCGTCGTCTCGTTCTACAGGAGGGACACCGAAGAGAAAGGGACCATATCCGCAGAGGATATCGTGCCCGGGGTGAGGATGCTTCTCGACGTCATCTCCGAGAGCATGATGGCAAAGGCCAATGAGGTCCAGAAGTCGCGCATACAGGACATCGACTCCGCCGAGAACATCCCGCAGGACAAGATCCTCAGGTTCGGATGGTGCGGATGCGAGGATTGTGGCCATAAATTCGAGGACACCTACGGGTTCAAGATCCTCGGCACGCCTTACCACCCGGAGCCCTATCAGGGCAGTTGCATAATCTGCGGCAAGCCCGTTGACAAACCCGCTTACGCGGCGCACACCATGTGACGCGGGAGGGCCTGGCGCCCTCTCCTCTCCGTTTCGTTTATCATCCAGGTCCCGATACGTCCGCATATGGCATTCTCTGAGGGCGAGACCATCTACATGGAGGACGGAGAGGGAAAGAAATACTGGCTGAAAGTCATGCGCGGCATGGTCAAGGTGCCTTCCTTGGGCACGGTGGACGGTTCCCGCTTCCTTTCCATGGACGACGGCGATTCGCTGTCCATAGTCGGCAGGGAGTACACAGCATTCCGCCCGGGGGTTCTCGAGCTCATGGAATCCCTCGACCGCGGTGCGCAGGTGATCATCCCCAAGGATGCCGCGACGATACTTCTGCACTGCGACGTCAAATGCGGAGACAGGGTGCTGGAGGTCGGCGCCGGGTCAGGAGGCCTCACCACCGCCCTTCTTCATGCGGCCGCCCCCGAAGGCCATGTCCATACACTGGAGCTGAAGCAGGAGAATGCGACCCGCGCCGGGAAGAACGTCTCCAGGACTGGTTTGGACAGATATTGGTCGCATTCCATCGGAGACGCCAGATCCATGGAGGTTCCCGGCGGGGATTATGATGTCCTGACCATGGACATGCCGGATCCCTGGCTCGCGCTGGAGAATCTGGAGCCGCATCTCCGCGCCGGAGGAAGGGTCTGCGCTTATGTGCCGAACATGAACCAGGCCGAATCCATCGTCACCGCCCTGCGCGGAAGGGGATACTGCGACGTGAGGGCGATGGAGAACATGCAGCGCGGGCTGGAGGTCCATCCCGGAGGGGTGAGGCCGGCCTTCGACATGCTCGGCCACACGGGGTATCTGATCTTCGCCAGGAAAAAGTCGGGGAACAAGCTCTGAACCTGTCATTGCGGCGGGCATTCCGATTCCCGAGATGCAATGTATTATATATCAGAACTATATCCGTGGTTTTACTTGGGCCTGTAGCTCAGCTAGGTAGAGCATCTGACTTTTAATCAGGTGGTCAAGGGTTCGAATCCCTTCAGGCCCGCCAATCAACTTCATGAGCGATCGACGGCGGATCAAGTATGAGGACACAAT
>JAEEJP010000021.1 GCA_016281925.1 Methanomassiliicoccaceae archaeon | reverse complement strand
GGACACCTTCCTGGGCGCGGTCAGCCAGATCTTCTACTCCTTGTCCATAGCCATGGGGATAGCGATCACCTACGGCTCCTACACCAAGAAGGACGTGAACCTGGAGCAGTCCGCCGGGACCGTGACGCTCATAGACTCCGGGGTGGCGGTGCTCGCAGGCCTTATGATCGTGCCGGTGGCGTTCATGTTCGGGTTCGGGGACTCCAACGGGATGGGGCTGATGTTCGAGGCCCTGCCCCAGGTATTCGTCTCCATGCCTGGCGGTGGAATCATCGGTCCCGTCTTCTACCTCCTGGTGCTCCTGGCCGCTTTGACCTCTGCCGTTTCCTTGGCGGAGACGTGCACCTCCGTGTTCACGGACGGGGCGGGAATGGGCCGCAGGAAGTCTATGCTGGCCACCGTCGCGATCATCTTGTGCCTCGGAATGGCATGCGTCCTCGGGTTCGGGCCCTTGGCCGTCGACATTCCCATGAGCCAGGGAGCCGGATGGCTGGGGGTCTTCGACACCCTCGCCAACAGCATCCTGATGCCTGTGATCGCCATCCTCATGTGCCTGTTCATCGGTTACGTGGCCAAGCCGGAGTTCCTGGAGGAGGAGATCGAGATCTCCAGCAGGTTTCGCCTGAAGAGGGTCTTCAGGGTAATGATCATGTACGTCTGCCCGGTGCTTCTGACGCTCATGCTCGTCTTCGGGCTCGGCGGCGTCTTTGGAGTATGATAGGAAAATAGCATCCTGACGGTGCCCTCGTCAGGATCGGCTTCTTTCCCACATCTCGACGACGTTCCCGTCGAACGGCTCGTGCAGCGTGTTCTCCGGGATGTACGATCTGAACTTGAACGCCGACCTGACCAGGAGAACCGCTCCTAGGAGGGCCGTCAATATCAGGGGGGCCGTCCCCGCGCCGTCGAAGAAGATGTCGAAGCTTGCGAGCAGGTCGAAGGCGGAATGCATCACTATCGACGCATGAACCCCGTACTGTATGTACACGTATCCGAACAGCATCCCGGAGATGAACGTGTCGGGGAACTTCATGATGCTCCATCCGCTCATATGGAGGAGGCCGAATATCGCCGAGGATATGACCAGGAATACCAGCGCGATCCTGCTCATCCCGAAGCCTCCCAGTAGGTCCTTCGCGCATCTCGGATGTCCTTTTGCCAAGCATATCAGCGTCACCGGGAGGCCTATGATAAGCACGCGACTGATGAACTCCTCCTCCGGGCCCGCGCACATCATGCTGACCATCATCTCGTAGTCGGTCATCTTCCCGATGAAGTCGTCGGTTATCGCCTCCCCTATCAGGTCCGAGAATAGGATAATCACCAGGCTGGTGGTCGCCGTTATCGAGAACAGCATTCCGGCCTTGCTGAGGGGGGCCCGCATGAAACGGGCGTCCCTCTCGTCCTCGGGGCATCCTTTCATCCGCTTCGCCAGGTCCTTGACCGTCAACGCGAGGCATATGACGAACACCGCAGCGCACAGCAGCGGATAGGCGATGCCCATGGGCCCCTCTCCCGACGTGAGAACGTACGCCTCGTCGGGGGCCTTCGCCGCAAGATAGACTAGCGAGATCGCCGAGGCCGCCAGCATCATGGCCACGGATATGAACGTGCAGATCACGTACAGCTTCCCGTTTGGGTCCCTGAAATAGGACGCAATATCCACTGGCCTCTCTACTAACAGCATCGGATTCACTCCATGACGTCCAAATTTATTAGTCCGGCAGTTCGGATCTCGGACGGACGTGTCATTCTCTGAATATGATTCCGGTGCATACCTCTCGTCGAGCGTCTTGGCTATCCAGCCTCCGACGGCGGCCGCGACGAATATCCAGAAGACCATGCGGAACGGGAAGCATAGGAGAAGGAGCATTGTGACCGCCAAGGGCTTCTTCAGCTGCGCGCCGAGCGTGGCGGCCGTAAGAATTCCCGCCGCGAAGGCCGCATGGTCCGCGTAATCGGGGAACATGAGCATCGCCATCCCTATTCCCATGCAGGAGCAGGCGAAGATCAGAGGGAAGAAGTGTCCCCCTTTTAGCCCGAAGCGGAGGCAGAACGCGGTCATCAGGACCTTCAGCACGCATATGCCGATGAGGGTCCACGGGGCATAGGCCCCGAATCCATCTATGAGGTCTGCCATCTGGTCCTCGCCGGAGAACATAGCCATGGGGACTGCCAGGCACATCGCCCCCACCGCGGCTCCGCATATCGTCTCCCTCCATACCGCCGGGACCCTGTCGGCCCCTCCTTGAGCTGCCTTGGACGCGGCCCTGTAAAGGACGTATACGAGCACCCCTATGGGTATGTACAGCAGGGCTGCGGCGAAATCGATCGCAGATATGTCCACTTCCGGGAAGCACGGGAAACCCTCGAGCGACGTTTGGAACGCCTGGTTGAGGCCCCATATGACCAGTATGCTCGATCCCGCCGAAAGGCAGTAGAGGACGAGCTTCTTCATCTTCGGAAGCCGGGGGGAGTCTCCGCCCATTGGTGTCTCTTCGACAGCCAGTATCCCGAACAGAGGCATATGGAACAGCTGACCCAGGGTGGCCGCCTG
The DNA here is from genome assembly GCA_016281925.1 of Methanomassiliicoccaceae archaeon. GTDB lineage: Archaea > Thermoplasmatota > Thermoplasmata > Methanomassiliicoccales > Methanomethylophilaceae > Methanoprimaticola. The sequence goes on along the minus strand of JAEEJP010000021.1, from coordinate 318 downwards.
TCCGATCTCGGCGTACATGGAGGCGTTCATGTGGGCGAAGCGCATGTTGTCGCTGATCCAATAACATAAGGCTGCGATGATCCCGGCCAGGCCCGCCTCGGGACCCACGCTGGCGCCCAGGATCAGGGGCAGCAGGGCGCAGGCCAGTATCGTCAGGATAGGACGGTAGTCGTAACGCCCCTCTTCCCTGACCTTACCAAGCACGACGTCAAGTTCCTCCGGGTATTCGCCATAGCGCCTATGTATGAGCCCGACGGCGCATCCGCCGAGGGCGCAGACCGGGATCGCGATCCACTGGCCGCCTGCGAGGGACGGAAG
>JAEEJP010000020.1 GCA_016281925.1 Methanomassiliicoccaceae archaeon | reverse complement strand
GGGGAACCTGCAGATGGATCACCTCCTATGCGGGGCGGGCCTCCCGGCCCGCCCCTTGCCCGCCCACAGCGGCGGGCCCGCGTTTCGCGGTTCCTTGGCGGCTTGCCATGCGCCAAACGTAGCATCGAACGACTTTTTTTTAGTATTCTTTATATTCAGCTTCAACTTGTACATCTTGCTGTTCCCGCGAGAATTGTCCGGGTCGTTTCGGTACTCCCGGCCCCATCGCGAACAGCTGAAACCATTTTCCGTTAATTGTCAATCCTCGCTCGTGGAGCCAGATCTTCGAACATAGTTTGCAATAGCTGCTTATTTAAACGTGTTTTCAATGATAATTCATCTATCACGCTCTCGATTTCACATTTTCCAGCGATAACTTTCTGCAATGTATCATGACTGCTGTGGCATAGATACCACACCATATTGATATCTCTGCGGTCGAACCCCAGATCCATCATATATCCCAGCAATTCTTTGGGATTCAACGCGAATTCATCTCTGCTTTTCATAGAGAATATCTTTTCGAACCTCTGTTTTCTTGTATTATCCATGCTCATCTGCATTGATTCCTTTTGATTTTTTCAAGCGACTGATATTCTGTATCTGCCTTCGCCGCATACGGTATTCATGACGAAACCTATTCCGGTTTGACTGTATTTCTCCCTGAGCAAACCGATGAAATGTTCGAGATCCGAAGTTTCTTCCACATAAAACTCATAAGTCACGGGCTTCAGTTTTTTGGTCCCTGATGCGCTTATCGTTTCGATCGGAACTCCCATTATATGTTTATCCGCTTCCTCCAGTCTTCTGAAATATGTTCCCATAAGCGAATAATAATTGTATTTTTTGGATGCGCAGCCGGTGCTTTTTTTCATGATATGCGTCCTGGAGGCCATCTTCTCATCCATATTCAGGTAGAACCTGATGGGAGGGCCCTGAATGTTCTGGATATCCAGCGTTATGTCGCTGAGATATCTGTCCTTCCCGATCCTCATTATGTTCCATGCGTGATATTCGCCGCCGGTTTTTTTCTCTCCGAAAATGACTGCCGTATCGACCCCATATGCGTTCAGCAGGAAAGCCACTGATTTTGCGATTCCTTCGCAGACACCTCTTCTGAATAGCAATGGGCCTACGATGCTGTGGGCAGAATCGTCGTCAGTGCCGTCATATTTGACGCTGGACGCAATCAGATCGTGCACTGCGAGCTCTATGTCGTATGCATCCTTTTTGTTTCCCACATATTTCTCGAAGATATCATTGGCGACCTTTATCAGGCCTGCTTTGTACTTCTCTCTGTCTTTGGCGAAGCGGTTCTGTATGAACTTCAATGTAGTGTTTCCGCTGCCGACTGTTATCTGGCATCCATTTTTAATCCAGAATATCTGCGGATTGTCGTTAAGGACGCTTTCTATCAGTTCCATTGCGCTTTCGACAGTCATCGATTCAGCGAAAGTGACTGATTCCTCCGAATTCACCAGCGCTCTGCGAATCCTTTCGTACATCCGCTTTCTGCGGTCTGAAAGCTCATTGTAATGGAAATCGGACCGTGTCCCAGGCATCGGCCTGAAGATTTCGGGCATATTCTCCTGATGCTTGCATTCTCTTTAAAGGCATCCTGCGCCGTCGCGACAAATGTAATAAGCCCCTATTGAATCTCAGCTTCATGCCTGCATTATCCGCCGGAGAGAGGATCCCCATGTCAATGGGCGGCACCGCAGAAGTTCTGGGGTCTCCCATCGGCAGCGGAGGGCAGGGCGAAGTTTATGCCGTCGATTATAAGGGCAGAAGATGCGCCCTCAAATGGTATGTGTCTTCCAAGATCAGATCCAATTCGGCTTTCAGGGAAAATATCAGAAAAAATGCTGAGGACGGCTCTCCCAGCGCAAGATTCGTCTGGCCCATCGATGTTACCGAGAGTCTGAGCGGCAGCTACGGGTATGTTATGCCCCTTATCCCCCAGGACAACGTTCTGTTCAGCGACATACTGAGGACCTACAAGGTCACAAAAACCGATCCTCCAAGAAAGATCCCCGTCAGATTCTCCAGTTTCAGAGGCGTAGCCACTGCGGCCCTCCAGATAGCAGAATCGTTTCTGGCGCTGCACAGGGCAGGCAAATCCTATCAGGACCTCAACGACGGCGGGATCTCTGTGGATCTTTCATCTGGTGACATACTCATCTGCGACTGCGACAACATTGCTCCTGACGGCCTCAATTTCGGCATCGCCGGGAAGCAGGGGTATATGGCCCCGGAAATCGTCGTCGGCGCATCCCGGCCCAACGTTTACTCGGACAGATTCTCTATGGCCGTCATTCTGTTCAAGCTGCTGTTCAGGGACGATCCCTTCTGCGGCGCGAAAGTCCGCGGATGCTGCAACCTCACCGATTACAACTACAGAAAATTCTACGGGGAGAACCCTGTTTTCATATTCGATCCTGAGGACGGCTCCAACCGCCCGGTGGAAGGCATGAACCCCAATTCCATCAGGATGTGGGAGCATTATCCCGGGTACATCCGCGATCTGTTCGTCAGAGCTTTCTGCGGCGGTCTGAGAGACCTTCCGGCAAGGCCCATCGAGACGGACTGGATATCCGCTCTGGTCAGGCTGAGATCGGAATCCTTCGGCTGCCGCTGCGGAAAGACTTCCTTCGTCGGCGATGCAGCTGAAAGCCGCGGTTCATTCGTGTGCCCCGGATGCGGGTCGGAATATCCGATACTCAAGCTCGGGGATGCACGCATAGCCCTGGCCGAGGGCACCGAGATTTTCAGGTGCCAGACCGATCCGGGTTCCGACGATCTGTTTTCTGCCGAGGCCAGGATCGTCGAGAACAGGAGAAGCCCGGGGCTGTTCGGATTCAAGAATCTCGGCGGCTCTTCCTGGAAGGCAGTCTACAGCGACGCCGAAAAGACCGTCGGACCGGACGGCGGCGCCCCGCTCCGCGCCGGCATGTCGCTGTCATTCGGCCGCGGGCCGGAAGGAAACGTGTTAAGGAGGAATAACGATGGACGAAGAGATTTTCGATCCGCTCGATGCGGAGCCGATCGCGAGGAAAAGACTGGTTCTGTTCTATCTGGTGGACACTTCAGGTTCTATGGCCGGAGAGAAGATAGGCATCGTCAACCAGGTGATGGAAGAGGTCATCCCGGAGCTGAGGAATATCGGAGGCGCAGATTCGGACATACATCTGGCCGTTATCTCCTTCGGGGAAGGATGCCGGTGGATGCATTCCGAACCGGTTTCGGTCGAGACATTCCGCTGGGAAAGGCTCTCCGCCGAAGGCATGACCCCTATGGGAGCGGCTTTCAGAGAGCTGAACTCCAGGATGTCCAGAAGCGCTTTCCTTTCGGCGCCCCATCTGTCCTTCGCGCCTGTGGTCTTCATGCTCACAGACGGATATCCTACAGACGACTATCTCTCCGGGCTTGAAGCCCTCAAGGGGAACAGATGGTTCAGGAGCAGCCTGAAGATTGCCCTGGGCATCGGAGAATCATTCGATTCCGAGGTTCTGGAATCGTTCACAGGGAATCCGGAGCTGGTTCTCAAAGCCGCCAGCGGGAAGCGCCTGGCCGAGCTCATCAGATTCGCTACCGTGACCAGCTCCGCGGTCGGTAGCAGGAGCATCGGGTTCGATCCTGCGGGAGAAGCCGGCGAAGAATCATGCAGGCTCAAAGAGCAGGCGTTCATCGACATGAAGAACGATTCGCTGGGCCCGGACGATCCGATGGACGATTCGGGATGGTGATATGCCGGTTTTCCTGACGGCAGCCGGATCTCTGAGAGGAAGATCCCATTAGGCCCGCGGCAAAGCATGCCAGGACAGCTCCGGATGCCTGTCAGGAAAGGGATTCTCCGCCGCCGCAGTGTCCGACGGCCACGGCGGAGACAGGTATTTCCGCAGCGATGTCGGGTCCAGCATTGCTGTAGGCTGCGCTCTGGAGGCCGTTTCCAGATGCACCGCGGAAGGATTCGCCGGATCCCTTCGCGCGGATCCGGAATCTGCCCTGAGAAAGGTCGCGGAAGAGATCGTATGCTCCTGGAGGGAGAAAGTCCTAGTTTACGACGCCGGGCATCCTCTCACGCCCGCCGAGAGGTCTCTGCTGTCGAAGACGGGAACCACCGCAGAGGATCCGCTCAGAACATACGGGGCAACGCTTCTGGCTTGTTTCATGTCTGATGAGTGCGCATTCTGCCTCCAGATAGGCGACGGCCTTATCGCGGCCATCGGGGACAGGGACTTCTTTCCGGTGCCGGACGACCCGGAATGCCGGCTGAACATCACGACCTCCCTGTGCCAGTCCGATCCGATGGGGAGCCTCAGATTCTGGCATGCAACCGGCGGCATTCCGATGGCGATCGTCCTCGCTACCGACGGCGTCACCGGAACCTTCGAAAGCCGCGGCAGTTTCCTCCGCTTCTGCAGATCGGCCTCCTGCTTCCCCCTGGATCCGGAAAATCTCTGGCCCAGGCTGATGCAGAAAGCGAAATCCAGATCCGATGCAAGCGGAGGAGATGACGTCTCCGTCGCCGCGGTCTGCCGGGAATGCCCGGAACTCATGGCGATGAGGGATTCGGCGGATGCCAGCTATAGAGAGCTGGACCTAAGGACCGCTGCTTCCGCGAAGAAGCGGGGGAAACTGTACGCATGCGGCGATATGATGTTCGAAACCTGCCCCGGAGGGGTGAGACTGGTTTCCTGCCCGGTAAAGGGCGGAGAAATATCGGTGCCGGCGGCGATACGCATGGAAAACAGGGCATTCCATGTGGTCGAGATAGGGACGGGCAGCTTCTCCAAAACCGATGCCGCGCGGGTTTCCCTGCCTTATACGGTAAGGACGGTACGCAGCAAGGCTTTCTTCAAATGCCAGCGCCTGAGATGCGTCTCCTTCGCCGAGAATCCGGAAATCCTGCCGAAAGCGTTCTTCTGCTGCGTCAATCTCCGTCTCCGAAGCTGTGGATCCCGCGCACCAGTTCGAAGACGAATCTTTTGGTCATGCACAGCGATTCCAGGCTCATGCGCTCTCCCGGCGTGTGGGCGCCTATTATCGTCGGCCCCACCGAGACCGCGCTCATGCCGGGATGCTTGCTTTTGATGGTGCTGGATTCCAGCCCCCCGTGCGTGCATGCAACCCTGGGCTCCTTCCCGTAAACTTTGCGGTATGCGGAAACGGCCTGCCCCACCAGCCGGGAATCCTCAGGCTCCAGCCAGGGCGGGAACACTTCGGAATGGGATGTTTCGGCCCCCATGGATCCGAAGATCCCTTCTATCCTGCCTATGAGCGAGTCTAATTCCGAAGGGTCCGAGCTTCTCGGCTTAGCGACGACGGTCAGTTCCTTGCCGTCATCGGAAATCATGGCGAGATTGGAGGAAGTCCTGAGGCCGCGGGAATCGCATTCCAAAGGGCCGTTCGGGCACGAAAGCAGGGCTTCGAAGAAGCGGCCTGTGAATTGCTCCGGCCATGCGGACGCGCATCCGTCGGCCACCCATAGGAACAGCGCCATGCCGGGATCGGATTCAGCGAATTCCGCCCTCACCGCCCCGGAATATTTGGCGAAGGTTTCTCTCGGATCGTCCCTGGCGACGAATTGGATCTCGCAGCGCATAGGGATGATGTTTGGGGCGGCGCCGGCGGAAGCGGATATCAGACGCGCACCGGTGATGCCGGCGACAAACTTTGCCGCCACCGATATGGCGTTGGCTCTGCCGGAACCGATCTCCATCGCAGAATGGCCTCCGAGCAGGCCGGAAACGGTCAGCCTGCAGATCTTTCCGCAGCAGCGGACCCTTTCCTGCGAGAATGCAGCTCTGATATCCGTAGATCCGGCGCTTCCGACGATGATTTCTCCGCCGTCCTCGCTGTCTATGTTAATAAGTTCCCTTCCTTCCAGCCAATCGGAAGACATCTTGGAAGCGCCGATGAGCCCTATCTCCTCGTCGGCGGTGAACAGGCATTCGATGGGGATGCCTTCCAAAGAAGGGTCCTCCAGTGCGCAGAGCATTATCGCCATTCCGGCCCCGTCGTCAGCCCCGAGAGTGGTGCCGTCCGCGCTCACCCATCCGTCACTTTCCGTTATGGACAGGGGCTGTGATACGAAATCGAAATCGCCAAGGGAATTGGCTACCATGTCCTGGTGCCCTTGGAGCACTATTGCCCTGCCTTTGCCGGGACGCGAAATCAGGATGTTTCCTGCCCCGTCCTCTCTGCAATCCAGATCCCTCCCGGCGGCAAACGCCTTCAGGTAGGCGCCGATCCTATCGAGATGGCCGGACGGACGGGGGATCCCCGTCAGCTCGCGGAACAGTTCCATCTCCCTGCTTTCCGAAGGATTCATCCGTCCGGAATGGGCTTAGGGGATAATATTGTTTCACAGGCTGTCCCTCCCATGCCATTCCGGACGGCGGAATACACGACAGAATGCTGATGGCACCAGACGGCTCTGAACGGGTGCCGGTCTGCCGGTGAAGATTCGACAGCCCGACACTCCCCTCCGTGCGGTGCGTTTCGATGGTCCGCATTGTGATTTCCGGAATAAAAAATTGGATGTATTGACTATCCTGTATATGCACTATAAATACCCGCAAATCAATTTCACATAGGAGGAAAACATGTACGCTAAAATACTGGTAGCGGTCGATGGAAGCGAAAACAACAAATCGGCCGTGAATAAAGCCATACAGATCTCGAAGGAAAGCGGAGCCAGCCTTACAGCGGCTTACGTCGAGGCGATAGGGTACAGTTTGGCCCCCAACGTCGCTACCGTCCGCGATCCCCTGAAAAATGCAGACGAGGTGTTCGCATACATAAAATCCCAGTCGGCGGCCGCAGGCGTGATCGTCGATTACAAGGTAATGGTCGGACACCCCGGAGAGGCGCTGACGGATCTGGCCTCGAACTACGATCTGGTCATATGCGGCACGCTGGGACGTTCCGGCCTGAAGAAAGCGGTCATGGGAAGCGTTTCCGAGATGATCGCCAGATATTCTCCCTGCGACGTTCTGATCGTCCACAGATGAAACACTTTGGCGGCGCCTGTGATTTGCCGGCCGCCGCCAGCCATCTTCGGCAGAGATTCATGCTCCGATGTTTATCAGCATTTTTTGTCCGATAATAAGATATTTTAACGCCGATGCGATTGCGAGCCCGTGGACAGCGCCGAGAAATTCCTGGACATGCTGCGGTCTGCCGGAGCGGGCCTATTCTCTGATGCCCCGTCGCGGATGATACCTTATATGGAGCACCGCGGATTCCGTCCCGAAGAGATCTCGGCCGTGGAGCATATGTCCGAGCTGGATCCGTCCTCGCTTTCGGCAATAATAACCTCGGACGATTTCGAGGAGTCTTCGGCGGCCGCCAGCAGGCTGGTGTCATCCGCCGGACCGGACGGAGCCGTCTGGACCAAAGTCCTGAAGGATCTCCGCGCCGCATCCGACCATTTCTTGGGAAGGAAGGACTCCGGACTGGACGTCTATGCGTCGAGCACGGCGAAAGCCGCGCCCGGCCCCAACGGGACCATGGAATGCGGAGGGATGTCCTTCACGCCGCTGTCAGAATCCAAGGCGGAACTGAGCTCGTGCCTGATGCCCCTCGATTTCGCCGCGGTCTCAGACAGGATTTCCTGCCGCGGCAAGACCTATTCCGTGGTTTCGGTCGGGGAGGGAGCGTTCGAGATGCAGAGATTCCTCGGGGCTATCGGGCTGCCTCCTTCCATCAAAGAGATAGGCCCGAAAGCATTCTCGGGATGCTCATCGCTCGAAACGATGGAAATACCCCGCAAAACCGAGAAAATAGGGGAAGGAGCCTTCGACGGATGCTCCTCTCTGAAGTCGTTCAGTGTGAGCCCGCATAATGAGGCTTTCGTAGCTGACAGCCGCGGCATGCTCTATTCCAGGGATCTGAGGCGCCTGGTGAGAGCGCCCTGCGGCCTCGAAGGCATCGTATCGGTCCCTGAAGAAACGGCCTGGATAGATTCCGGGGCTTTCAGCGGGTGCAGCGGCATCACATCTGTGTCCATGTGCGATTCGGTGGTTTCTGTCGGCAGCTGGGCATTCTTCGAATGCGGATCGATGGCATCCATAGATCTGTCGCCGGAGACGGCCGAAATCGGCGTCGGGGCCTTTTACGGCTGCCATTCCCTCGGATCCGTTTCGATCCCTGACAAGGTCAGGTCCATAGAAAGCAGGACGTTCTCGGGGTGCTCGTCCCTGGAGAGCGTCAGGCTGCCTTATTCTCTGAGATCCATAGAGAAATGGGCGTTCGAGGGGTGCCAGAGCCTTAAGGAAGTGCGCATACCGCCGCATGTCCAGGCGATCGATCCGGATGCGTTCACGATGTGCCCTTCGATATCCCGCTTCCATGCGGATCCGCTCAGCAAGTTCTTCTCGTCCGACCCCAACGGCATCCTGTATGAGACCAAGGCCAGGATCCTCCGCAAGGCTCCGCGCATGGCATCAGGCTCCGTCAGGATCGAAGAGGGCACCGAGTACATATCTGACAGGGCGTTCGAGGGATGCGAAGGCCTGGAATCCGTGGAATTCCCGGAAAGCCTGAAGGCCATCGGCAAAAAAGCGTTCAGGGGATGCTGTTCCCTGACCTCAGTATCCATACCGGAGCCTGTGGAGGAGATACCTGACGACGCATTCTTCGGCTGCACTGCCCTGAAGAAGGTGGAGCTGCCCTGTTCCATCTCCAAGATAAGATGCGGAGCCTTCGGCGGATGCCCGAATCTGCATGAGGTCGTCATACCGGGGAACGCGGTTTCGATAGGGTACGGCGCGTTCGACGACGGCGTCAGGATCATAAGAGCGGATCCCGGCGCCTGAGTTCGATCTCCGCGGCCGGCGGACCATGGGATTCAGGGATTTATAAGAATCAGGAAGGCATAGCGATTATGCAGGTCCCTTGGCGCCGGCGGGAGCTTGCGGGCGTGAATGGGCCCCGAACGGGGAGAGAAGATGGCATCGGGCCAAAAGAAGACATCCATATGCGTCAACAGAGGGTCCGGATCCGGAATGCGTCCGGAAGCCCTATGGGACATCGAGGGGAATTCGCTGGTATCGCCGGCGTCCGGCGCTGCGATGTCGCGCATAGACCGCATGAGGCTCGCGCCGGGCGAGCTGAGCGTTCTGGACCGCGATCTGTCAACCGGAGAGGCCAGAGCTACAAGGTCAGGCGCCAAGCTCCTCAGGCTCGCTTATTCCCCGGATTTCGAACCGTTCTGGAAGGTGTCCGGAAGCTATTCCGTTCTGTGGTCGATACTGGCAGGCGGTTTCAGGCCCGGATTCGAACCCGGCCCGTCGGATACATTCGCGGCGGTCGTCAATCCCAAGACCAACCGCTGCGTCATCATCAGCCCGGGAACATACACATTCTCCGGCGGCAGAGCCAAATGCATCGCGGACAGCTATCCGATGGCCCGCATATTCTCGGACGAAGCCATAGTCACCGACGAGACGCCGGACATGAACCCCTATTGCCTGAGCATAAGCCTGGATATGGAGTCGGACATCGCCTTCGACGGCGGGATGCCGAAGATAGTCGCCGCCGCGTCCCCTAAAAAAGATGCTGACGACGAGCATCTGGAGGAGTCCCTGAACGATCTCAGGGCGAGGCTGGTGGAAGCCTCCGAGAGATACGAGGCCGCATCGTCCGACGTGAGGCGCCTGGAGACCCAGCTGAGCACCTATTCAGCCGACAATCTGAGGCTCTCCCAGGAGAACGACCGCCTGAGAAGACAGATAGAGCTCTCGAAGGCCGAATATTCCTCGTTCTCCCGGGCCGCAGGATCGGAAGCCTCCGAACTGAGATCGAAGCTCGCCCTCGCCGAATCCCGCATAGCCGCGCTTGAATCCGAGCGCGACAGCCTCCGCTCCTCTCTCGAAGCGTCCGAGAAATCCAGGAGGAACGGCGCCCCCACGGGGACCGTCATACGCAGGATATCGGAGAACGAGATGGAATCCAGGTTCTTCCGCCCGGGGAGGTACTCGGTGCGCATAGCGGCGGACAGGAGTTTCATGGTGTTCCGCCCGGATCCGGACGGGAAGCCCTGCGACGGAGGGATACTGAGGTTCGAGAGCCTCAATGAGAAGGTCCCCTTCGAAGGTCCGGCAGAGTACGACACCTACAGCGTCCCCAACGGCGGGCTGAAGATAATGCTGCGCCGATCGTTCCAGAGGCTCGGTGGCCCCGCCGTACATCAGATAGTCCAGTATCTTCCTGAAATTGCTTTTGGTCCTGTTCGACATGCGGACGGAATTCTGCCTGATATACTGCTTGAATACGGATGAGGCGTGCCATTCTTTGCTTCCGATGCCGAATTCCCTGCGGTCGGAATAGGAGAAGACGCTCTCTATGTCATAGAACCGGGGATCGATGTCGGACAGCCTTACGACTTCCACATCCCTGTTCCTGGCGTATTCGTGCAGGATGTTTCCGGGTATGTCGCCGTCCACCAGCATCAGGGGGTTCTTGGAAAGCGTCCTGACCTTGTCGACCACCCTTTCGGTGTCTTTTATGCCGTTGATCGGAAGGAAAGTTATGCCTCTGATCCCGAAAAGAAGCTTGAAAGCGGTCAGGTAATTGTAGTCTGTGATGCCCTCCACGAACACCGTCTTCTCATCCGGATCGAAGAGGACATGCCTGCCGACAGTGAACCCTTTGAGGATCCCGTCCAGCTGGTCCGGGTTCTCGGTGTCTATGACGGTGAATTTGTCATGTATAAGCGCGCGGCCGCTGTCGTCGGGCGCCAATATGCGGAGCTCGTCCAGATTGTCGCAGCTCACCAGGAAGGGGGAATGGGTGCTGATGACGAAGGTTATCCCTTTCTCGGTGCCGAACTGCCTTATGAAACCGGTCAGCTCGGACTGGCCCATGGCATGGATGTTGGCGGCCGGCTCGTCCATGACCACGATATCCCCGCGGTCCAGGCTCCTGACGCACAGGACGTCGAAGAAGAAATCGAAGAACCATCTGAAGCCGGAGGACTGGCGGTCGAGATCTATGGGGATCCCGCCCTGATGGATCTCGAAGCTCATGGATCCCTCCAGCAGGCGCATCCTGAACGAATATGCCCCCACCCTGTAAAGCTCGTTGAACCTGTCTGCGAGCGGCCTGATGCCCTCGTTGAGATAGTCTTCGGCGGCGGTGAGAGGGCCGGTGCTCCCTTTGCGGAGGTACTCTTCGTGGGCCCTCTCGGCGATCGCAGGGCCGTCTCTGACGTACAGCAGGATTTTGGCCACGATGCCGATGTAATCGCCGTATCCGCATCTCAGATCGGACTGCTTATGCCGTTTCTCCTCGTATCTGACGGCATTCGGGCGGAAAGGATATCCGTATTTCAACTCGAACCAGGAGTCCGGGTCCGAACCGGGAGGGAACAGACGGGAAAGTTCGGAATCCATTCCAGCAACAATGCCCGGGGAAGCCTCCGCAACGGCTTCTCTGGCTCCAGGGAGAGCGGCCATCGACCTCATCGATTCCGCCAGGAAAGGGTCGGAGACCGAATCCAGGTTCTTAAGAAGGCCGCCGGCGCGCCCCGCGAATTCTTCGGCAGACGACAATTCCGAAAGGAATGCGCGTGATTGCTCCCTGAATGCCGAGAGATCCATCCCTTTCCAGCGCTCGGCATTCTCTGCGGCCGCCTCTGCGGAAGGATCCACCTCTTTCCCGTCCATCACGAGGAGGCGCACCTCCGGCTCTCCGGAAGCGCCGCCAAGAGGGTAATCCGGTATGTCGTCCGGACTGAACGACCGGTCGGAAAGCTTGCAGATGGCGTCGAGAACATTGGTTTTGCCGCAGTTGTTCGGGCCTACCACGAAAACTATGCCGCCCATCCTGTCGCGGTCTATGCTGCGGTTCAGCGTCATGTCGACGCCTTCCCTGCCGAAATTGCGGAAATTCCTTATGCGTATCTTCCTGCAGCGGCTGTTCTTCTCGCCTTCAGCTTCCATGTCCATCACCTTCGGCGCAGGATTATCTTCAGCTTTCCTCCGTAATGATAGGCGTCATATATTCTCGGTCCGGAGAACCCTATGAGATCCGGGAGGGCCGGAAGCGCCAGCGTTCCGTTCTCGCACGGGACTCCGCCCTCGACATCGGCCTTGAAGGTCATGTAACTTCCGTCTCTGGCGATTTTGACTTCGTATCTGGGTCCGCTGAACAGTTCCGATTCGAACTCCGTAGCGGAGATCCTGCCGATCTTCCCGGCGACATCCGTCAGCGGTATGCCGGCTTTCAGCTTCTCCGCTTCGGCTTTGAGCCTTGCGATCTCCCTGGATAGGGCGCCGATTTCGGCTTCCATCCCGGACACGGACGAACGGAGGCTTCCGGCCTCGGACCGGAGCGCCGAATTCTCGGAGGCCAGCTCTTCGATCCTGCTCTCCGATTCTTCCGCCGATCTGAGGGAAGCCAGACGCTTTTTCAGAGATGCGTTCTCTTCGGCCAGGCAGGCGTTCCGGGCGGCTAGATCGTCGGCCTTCGCTTTCGTCCTGGCCAGCTCGTTGCTGAGCTCGCCGTTCTTCCGGCGGAGCCTGTCGTTCGCGGATTCCGCGTTTTCCAGCCTTTTTTCCAGGGCCGCCGTTTTATCGTCGGAAGCCTTGCTTCTGGAAGCTTTGGAAGAGGGCTTCCTCTGCCTGAAAGAGCCTTTCTGATGTACGGGAGGGACGTTGATCCTGTCGATCTCCTTGCTGATGTCGGCCATTATGCCGTTGAATATCTCCATCTCTTCGCGAGGGATCTTGCGGCCCGATCCCATGCCGTCTCCTGACGCCGATCCGCCTTCGGGCTCTGCTGCGGCCTCAGCTCTGTCCTGCCCTTTTTCCATACGGATACGTGAACGCAGGCAGTAGGTTAAAAACATTAATGTGGCATATATGAGAGCATATGACCTTATTCGCCGAGCACAGCTACAGCCGCGTGATGGTGTTCGTGGATTACATGAACATACGGGAATGCATCCCGCACGCCGGAAAGGATCCGGAGCTCGATCTTCTGAGGCTGACCAGGATACTGGTCGGCGGAAGGGATCTCATCGGCGCATATGTGTTCGACGCTTCGAGGAAATACAGGACCGAGAACGACGCCGCCATAAGGGAGCAGGATAGGCTGCGCATGGATGGGTTCAGGGTAATATCCAGAGAATCCATGGAAAAAACCTCGGACGGGCGTCTGGTGCAGAAGGAAGTGGACGTCTCGCTCGCATGCGAGATGCTGGAGCATGCTCTGCTGAACCATTTCGACGTCGCGATAGTGGTCTCCGGCGACAGGGATTTCGTCCCCGCCATGCAGAAGGTGCAGGCGGCCGGCAAAAGAGTGGAAGTAGCTTCGTTCAAAGGCTCTGTGAACAAGGAATGCATCAAAACAGCCGACGTATACAGGGAGCTGGACGACATACCGTTCCTTATGATGCGGCCGGCAATCGACGAAGGTGGCGACAATGGAGAATGATCCCGGAAACTTAGGCGACTACTGGGACACCGGATTCGCCAGGCTGATCAAGGATCTGGACAGGTACACTCTTCTGGAGTTCGAGGTCAACAGGAAATTCGGCGGCAAAGGGCTGGTCGCCTATACCGACGACAACAGCATGGTCATTCTCAGGAGCGGATACGAGGACATCGTCCGCCAGGGGGAGATCTGGATGTGCTCCGTCACCAAGAACGACAACGGAATCAGATACGCCAGGCCGATGGAGCAGGTCACCCTGTCCATGCTGATGCAGATGAACGAGAATCTCAGGAGGGCCATCGAGGATTCCCTCTGGGAGAGGAACAAATCAGCTTACATGGACGCATTCCGCGAAAGATTCGCCGAGGAAGAGTACTCCAAAATCAGGGAGGAGGTCGAGAAAGAGAACCGCAAAAAGATCGGGGATCTGGAAGCCAAAATCAGCGAGCTGGAGACGCAGCTCGAGCAGAAGAAGTTCGCGCTGGAGACGATGGCCGCCGACTCTTCCAAAGAGGAGATAACGCTGACCTCGGAGCCTGTGCGCAGCCCCCGTCCCGCCGCCCAGCCCTGGACGCCGCGCGACGAGCCCCTGCGCTTAGAGAAAGACGGCTTCCCTTATCTCCCGAGGGCCTTCAAAGTCCGCAGGTTCGGGCCGAGGTCTTTCCAGAGCGAATACTTCACTGGAAGAAGATGCTACGTCCACATCAGCCCCAGCAGAAGGTTCGTGCTTATCCGTTTCCATGAGAGCGGGAATATCTATTGCTTCAACAGCACGATATCCATAGGCGGCCTGGAGAAGATCAGCGAGTACGTCGAAGGCGCCGAATACAACGCCGAGTACAGCAAGAAATACGAGGGCATACTCATCTATCTGCCTTCCAGCCGATCGCCCGGCTGTGCGCCATCAATTAATACATGTCCAGATGATTCGAGACCATGGGAAATCTGAGGATCGACGCCGGCAAATGCGTGGGATGCGGGAAATGCGTCCGCATGTGTCTGGTGGACAACATCCGTCTGGTGGACGGGAAAGCCAGCGAAATCGGCGCCGGATGCATAAGATGCGGGCACTGCGTTTCCTCCTGCCCCAAAGGGGCCATAGAACTGGCCGGCGGGGAGGCCGGGAGCGGACTCAGGGAATCAGGGTTCCTGGACGGCAGGCTGGTGTCCGAGGAGGACCTCCAGATCATGTACGCCTTCATGAAACGCGGGACTTTCGGAGGCAGCGAGCTGTGGCTGAAGACCCTGCAGGGCGACGAGCTGGACAGGTATCTCAAGGATGCCTGGACGATTCTCAGGGAGAACGCGGCCGAACTGCCGGTTGTCGGAAGCCTTGAAAGGCGGTCCGAAGGCCGCGGCCCGGAGCTTGACCCTTCCCTCTGGGAGGGAAAGCAGGTCCTGTTCATATTCTCGGACAGCCCGGACCACGCCTTCGAAGCGTCCAACAGGATGAAGGCGGCAGGTCTGGGCCTGGGAATCGCAGGCTTCCATTCCAACGCCCTAATGATGGCCCACAAGCTGCGCCCCGACGTCTTGGACGCATATTTCCCCGATTCCAAAGGGAAGATGTACATGGCCTACGTCATCGGCCATGGGAGGCGCCTGGTAGAGCCCATCTTCAAGCCGCTTCAGGGCCTGAAGGGCATCTTCAGGCGATCGGCGCAGCGTGACGCGGGGTTTCACCAGCATGTTGCTTCTCGTGCCGGCGACGTCGGCGACGTACATCTTATCCCCGGCAACCTGCAGATCCTGGGTCAGAGGGATGAATTTGGGGCCGAAATCGACGGTCACGCGGTGCAATCCCAGCGGAACCCTGAACGAAACGGATTCTCCGGGGCGGCACTGCCGCACGCCCCCGTAAAGCCTTACGGTAACGTTCTCGGGGGCCTTTTTCGGGATGTTCGCGACGTTGAACTTGATCTCCGATACAGGATCGGCGTCCGGGGTATCGCCGAAATCCGACTCCTCGAGCTCTATCCTCTTCTTCATCAGGAGCAGTTTGCTGTCCATGCCGGAGATTTTAGCGGACAATCTGACGTCGTTGTCGAGGCTGACGCTCTTGAGGCAGGGAGCGAATCCTTCGGATTCGACCAGGACATCATACTTTCCGTATGGGAGATCGAATCTGATCGGCTTGTCCGCCGTCTTTTCTACGCGGTACCCTTCGATCTCCACTTTCAGCTTGATGCTCCTGTCCATCTCCGGCTTGATGATTATCATATGGTTCAGCCTCAGCGCCGAGGGCACGTTCGCTCCGGATGACGGGGGGACGATAGCGCTGGATTGTACCATGGCCCCGCAGTTGGGGCAGAAATTATGGGCGGCTGGTGCGGCATCGATGGTCGCGCCGCAATTCGGACATTTCATACTATAGTATCAGCGCATCCGCTTTTATAATCTGCCGAAAATCCCTGTCCCATGGAAGGTATCCGCGAGCTCACCGCATCGGATTCGGGGACGGAATCGGGATTGCTGTCCGGATTCTATAGCGGCCATCCGGCGGTATCATACATAATGGGAAGGAAATCGTCGGAGAACCATCTGAGATTGGCATTCCGTAACTGCATCGTAACCTCATGCGGCGCCCAGAGGATATTCTCCGATTCCGGATTCAGAGCATTCGTGCACATCTGCGCGCCGGGATCGTGGGGGCGGAACCTGCATGAATTCATCCTGAGAGGGACGATGAAGATTCCCTTCGCGATAGATTCCGGGACGATCTCCCGGCTTGCGGCATACCGCGACGCCTGCCTCGGGATTTCCCCCGGAGAAGGTTTCAGCCATGTGGCGGCGGTCTGCTGGGAATCCGGGGCGGAAGATGCCGCCCATGACCTTCTTCTGGAGTCAATGAAGGCAGCCGGCGGAAGATTCTTCGCCGTCGCCCATACAGAAAGCGAATCAGAATTCTTCTCGGACGCCGGATTCCGCCCTTATGGATCCGCAGATTTCGCCGGGATCGGGCTGACTTCGATGGTACGCTGAATGCATGTCTTATTTCAGACACATCTCTCAAATTCCTTGCTGGATGGCTTCTGAAGTCTCATATCAGACAAATCGCAAAACCGAATTCTTCCCGCTCTGAAACCCATTAAATCTTCCCCGGCGATACCCGGCTCATGTGGGGATGCGACGTGGCGCTGAGGGTCAGGAACCGCAAGGCGTCGGAGCTCGAGAGGGCACTCAGATTCACGAACTTTGACAGGCGCTTCAAACTGGCCGGAGAATTGGGCAGGGACATAGAGATCTGCAACTGCGCGATAAGCGGCGCTTCTGTATGCGCCATCCCTTCCGCGCCGGTCTCCGACCCGGGATACAGGCAATCGCTGTCGCCCCAGGATCTGGCCGACGAGTACGACCTGGATTCCGTCAGATTATCCGCGCCAGATATGAAGGAATTCCTGAGGGAAGCCATCGCCGAAGCCGCCGGATCTCTGGACGGAGAGGCCGCCTCTTACAGAGAAGCGATGAAATCTATGAAGGAAGAGCTTTCCGCGTGCAGAGACAGAATCGAAGAACTCTCCGCATCGCTGGATTTCAAGAGGTCCGAGCTGGAAGCCGCCGAAGAGGAAATGGATGAACTGGCAGAGAAGATCTCCAGGCTCGAGAGCGAGATAGCCGGCCTGAAAAAGGATGCGCCCGGACCCGAGGAAAAGACAGAGGCGGAGGCCGTGCCTGCGGAGGCTGACAGCGGAGAGAAGCTCAAGAGCATCTTCTCGAGGGATTACAAAGCCCTGATGGCGATCATCAAGGAGATGAAATCGTCGAAGATAGACTTCTTCGTTGACAGGATGTTCTCGGGGAAGGAGGATCCGGACGTCTGCGACGGCATCGTGGATTTCCTCAAATCGGACGTGGCGATCCTCGATATGCTCTGCGGCGTCGCCGACGGGGACAGAGCGGCCAAGGAGGCGGCCTTCAGGAGCATCGTGAGTATGATGCATCAGGCTCCTCCGCCCGCCCAGCAGAGCGCGTACCTGTCGGCTATGAGCGACGGCGAGAAGGTTCTGGAGCTCTCCTATAACGAGATAATCTCCAGGGTGGAGGCTGACATCGAATCTGAATTCGGCGGATTCAGGGGCCGGATCGCTTCGACTTCTTCTCCTTCACGATGAAATAGCCGCGCGATTCCTTGATCTGGTAGCCGTACCTTTCCAGCCTCTCCGGGAGGTCCTCGCAGTCGCGGATCCTGACCTTGCAGCTTCCGCTCTCCCTGTTGTAGGTGGCCTTGATGCCCAGATTCAGGAGGACATCCCATATCCTGCGGTTGGGAGCTCCTCCTTCCGCCTGGGATTCCTTCATTTTCCCGGGGTATTCGGGGAACGTCTCGAAGATCTTGTCGACGGTGACGTCATCGACGGGGGCTTCGGGATCGTATTCCAGCTCGAATTCCGCCGTATCCATGGAACCGGAGTCCCTGAGCAGGCACACCACGTCATAATAGCAGTTCCAGCTGTCCTTTATCCAGCCTCTGGAAAGCATCTGGGCAAGAATGTCCAAGGCTTTGTCGGAGCGGGAGCCTTCGATCTCCCAGTAATACTTCAGAAGGACCGCGGCCTCCTCGTAATCGTCGCCGCCCAGCATGTAAAGGAACTGGGCAAGGTCGAACAGGGCCTCCGGATTCCCTCCGTCGATGGAGCTGCGGTACCAGAACACGGCGAACGATTTGGATTCCAGGAACTCTGCCCTCTTGGCCGGGTTCTGATCCAGATCCAAGGCCTCTGAAGAGTATTCGGAAGCCAGATTCCTCATGGCCTCCGACGCCGCATCCTCCTCCGATGCCGATACGCCTTCCATGATGCGGGCCGCAAGCGCATCCCCGCTCCTGGCGGCCTCGGAGATGAGCTTCAGACCCTCCTCCGGATCCTTCTCGGCGCCCAGCGCCCCGATGAGCTTCCTGATGCCCAGCTCGAGCTTAGCCGCGGAATCCCCGCCCTCAGCCAAGGCCTCCAGCTTCTTCGTCGTCTTCTTGGACGTTTCCATCTGATGTCCCCGGCCGTACCCATCGGCTATCCCGTTATAGTCTTTGGCACGAATCTTTGCGGGTTTATATACGCAGAACCGATGCGGTAAGATATGTCCCCCGCACCTTTCAAGACCACGCGCACAGTCCGGACCGGAGTCGAGAAGAACGTCCGGACCCAGAGCGAGAAGATCCCGGCTAAGACCCTGTCCATCAATCTGTCGGCGTACAGCCGCCGCAAGATGACGGCGTCCGGAAGGAGGATAGTGCCTCTGGCGGATCAGTACAGGAGCATGAGGGGGGAGATACTGGCCAGGAGGACGGTGCAGGATTTCGTCCGGGACCATCTCTACAAAGGCGAGGAGCCGAGGAAGGCCTATTTCCTGCATCCTTCCTTCGACAAGCCCGCAGAAGGCCAGGAGCTGAAGCTGGAGAACGTCGTGCTGAGGGTGAATTCGGCCGCCGAGCCGGAGCGCGATTTCGTGGTCCAGGGGGATTTCGAGCAGAACGAAAGAACCGGCGGATGGGAGCTTATGGCCACGCGCATATTCCTGGCCGAGCATACGGGGAAATACATAGGCGAGGCGGAGGCCGACTGCCTTTTCTATCTCACGGTCAACGACGGATCCGACCTGTTTTTCGACACGGCCGGGAAGGAGCTCAAAAGCCGCAGGGGGATAAGCTACACGGACAGCGTCATCACCGAAGAATTCGTGCGGGCGCTGGCAGGCAGATATCCGGTTCTGGATCCGAAAGCGGCGGAGGAGAACCTGGACGACTGGGCCAGATTCCTCGACATGAGGGACGAGATATCCGGCCTGAACAGCGGCAGAGGATACAGGATCAGGACGCCCGAATTCATGCAGGCCTGTTACGGGCCGATATCTGACATACCGGCGGAGATCACGGCGGTGGACGACGGCACGACGGCCTGGACGGAGGAGATAATCCCCGGAATGCCGCAGTGCACGCTGGTCAAAGTTGTCCACGACATAGACGGCACCCCGTCGGGGAATGAGCTCAGAGCTTACGTGGACAGATTCAACGGCCTCACCAGGGGAGCGGTCAAAGCAGTGGACCCGCTGGTCGAAAAAGAAGAATACGAAGCGGATCCCGCCGAAAGGAAAAGGAACCGCGAGCTTTCGATGCTGGGAGAGAGGATCAGGGAAGCCCGCCCCTGCCTGGCCCTGTCCAAGGAAGAGACGGCGGAGATCGACCGCGAGAGGGATTCGGCTCTGGGCGCGCTGGCCGAGGAATGCGGCAGGCTACTGGAGGAGAGGATGGCCGCCGCGGAAGAGGATTTCATTTCGTCTCCGGAGGCAGGATCGGACGTGGAGGCGCATCTGGCGGCGTCGAAAAGCCGCATAGAAGAGCTTGCCGAAGGTATACGCTCGGAAAAGGCCGACTCCCAGTATCTGACCGCCCAGGAGTCCGGGGAGGACGACAGGGACTGGGACCAGTTCTACAGTTCGGTTCCGATGGCTGAATGCCTGGCCGAGGCGGAAAAAAGAGTGGCGGACGAGAGGATGACCGAAATCGCCGGCAGGCATTCGGAAAGCATCCGCGCCGAACTGGAAGCCGAAATCGGGGAGTACAGAAAGAATCGCGAGGCGGAGATCGAATCCGTCCGCAGAAGGAAGGCATCCGAACTGGCCAGGAAGCTGTCGAAGAATTCCATAACCGTATATTTCAGGATACAGCCGGAGGAAGGGACCTCCGTTCTCCAGGACGTCAAGGACCGCACCGCGCACATGGGGTCCCGCCAGGAGCTGATTATGGTGGAGGACGACGCGGCCGAGAAGAGCGCCGTCGACCGCCAGAGAACTGCCATCAACGAGCTCCGCACAGGGACCATGTGCAACCCGTACCTGATATCTTTCATCTATTCCCCGGAGCTGATCCCCCCGCACAAGGCGGCCTCGGTCAGCCACACCTTCGGAAAACGTTTCAATGCGCTCCAGATGGAGGCGATAAACGGCGCGGTCTTCGCCAACGGGTTCTACATGATCCAGGGGCCGCCCGGAACGGGAAAGACCCAGGTCATAGCCGAGATCGCCGCCCAGGAGGTCATCCGCGGGCACAAGGTGCTCATAGCCAGCCAAGGGAACAAAGCCGTGGACAACGCCTTCGAAAGGCTCAGGCCGTACAGCTTCATCCGCCCGGTGCGCATAATGGCCGAGAAAAAAGAGAGCGCCTACGAACTGAAGAACATAGTGTCCACTTTCTATGGGGGAATACGCAAGGCGGTGGAGGACAGGATGGACCTCTTCGGCGACCCCGGACGCCGCAAAGATATAGAGTCCAGGATATCCGAGTTCAGGAAGTATTACGCCGAAGTCTATGCCCCCAGAAAAAGCGAAGCGGACCCCGCGATAAGGAAGGTCAGATCCCTCAGGAAGGATCTCAACGACCGCCTCTATAAGATCAGCTGCGACAACGCCTCGCTGGAATCCGCCAGGCGCAGATACGAAGCCATGTGCGCCAGGCTGGAGAGGCTGGGCGATTTCGAGAAGGAGGACTACCGCGAGCATGTCCCGAAGATACTGTCTCTGTTCCCGGATCTGCATGTCCCGGACAGGGATTCCGCCATATTCGGGCAGAACGGCCTCTGCAGCGCCATCGCCTCCATATCCGAGGACGACCTCTTCGACGTCATAGACGAATACGACGGATACCGCGCCGCCGGCGTCCTTCCCGGCGATGCCCTTTCCCTTCTGTTCTCGGACGGCAGGCCGAATTCCATCCCTAAGATCAAAAGCTCCCTGGAAGGCATGATGGACGTGGTCAGAAGCGAGACCGAAGCCGAGAGGGACGAGGCTGAAAGGGCATCCAGATACGATCCCAAGGACGAGGAGGAGGCCCGCTCGCTGTACGGCGCGAAGATGGAAGCATACGCTTCCGATCCGGCCTATTCGGCTTATCTGGAGGCCGACGGCCGCCTCCACTCCATGGTGTCCGAGCTCTTCTCGATGATGAAGGTGACCGACCGCTACGAGACGATGGAGGAGGCCAGAAGGATCGTCGACAAGGAGGCCAAAGTCCTGGACGCCTTCAGCGGCATGAATCTGAAGGAGACCATGGGCGCATGCAGGGACATAGACGAGTACCTCGGGACCGAGGGCGTGGAGGAGATCGACTCCGACCAGCTGATCGACGAGCTTTCGTCTTACGTGAACGTCGTTGGCATGACGTGCACCGCGAGAGAGAT
>JAEEJP010000019.1 GCA_016281925.1 Methanomassiliicoccaceae archaeon | reverse complement strand
GTCCCAGTTCTACATGGACGTCTACGGGAACCTGGAGAAAGCCTCCACCACGACCAAGGTCAAGATCGAGCAGTACTTCACCCAGAGGGGTATCGAGCTCCTCTCCCTGAAGATCGCCGAGCTCAGGACCACCGAAGAGGACCAGGAAAAGATCTTCCAGTACCTCCAGTTCAGCAGCAAGAACGGAGAGCAGTTCAAGAAATACGAGGTGATGGACAGAATGGCTGACGCTATAGGGAACTCCGAAGGCGGAGCGGCGATCGGAACGGGCATGCTCCTCTTCCCGCAGATGTACCAGCAGATGATGGGCCAGAACCAACAGCAGCAGCCTCAGCAGCCCCAGGCCCAGAAGATGCTGTGCCCCTACTGCGGAACCCCCAACAACTATCCGTACAGATACTGCAGCCAGTGCGGGCAGCCTGCCCCCGGGATGCAGCCTCCGGGAGGGCCGGGATACGCCCCGCAAGGATACGGGCAGCCCGGATACGGGCCTGGATACGGACAGATGCCCCCGCAGGGAATGCCCCAGGGCGCTCCTCAGGGTGCCCCGCAGGGCGGAAACCCCCAGGGAGCCCAGCCTCAGGGAGGAGCGGCCCCCGCACCCGGCGGAGCTCCGAAATACAACAGCTGCCCCTACTGCGGACAGGACATCTCCGGGCTTCCCAAGACGCCCAAATTCTGCCCGTACTGCAGCGAACAGCTCTATTGAAACCCGAAAACCGGCCCGGCTCCGGCTGGGCCCGCTTCTTTCTCTTCAAAAAATAATGGTTGGCGGGACCCACACCCAAGACATCTGCGCGGCCGCATCGATACGGAAATCAGATTGCAGATGCCCCCGCCAGTTGTGCGCATCAACTTCCGAAAATAAATAGATAACTATATTCTTATACGAATATAGTAGTAGTTCTTCGAAATCCATAGAATCCAATGATTAAATTTCGAA
This sequence comes from Methanomassiliicoccaceae archaeon, assembly GCA_016281925.1. GTDB lineage: Archaea > Thermoplasmatota > Thermoplasmata > Methanomassiliicoccales > Methanomethylophilaceae > Methanoprimaticola. Next base: position 14,677 of record JAEEJP010000019.1, on the reverse strand, counting down.
TTACGTTAACAAATCATTATAAATAGTAGAAATGCGTATAATCACTCAAGGAGGCAAGAACCGATCGGCAAAAGACAAGTAGCTTGGATCTGCGGCGAGAACGGATCCTATGGAAACGTGAAGCGCGACAAAAGATGGCCGGCTGGCGTTTGTCCCTCATACGTTTCCGCATGACCCGTTCGCAAGACTCGACGGATGACCGCGGCAAACGCATTACCCCGAACGGGGCGGGAAAGCATGGACCGGCTTTTTTCCATCGGCCGGCCCTTTCCGGGTGGAAATTCTCTGAAATCAAATGCCTTGCATCTATCGGTTTCATGGGCAGACCTGAGAACAATTTAATCGTGCCACGGCGATGCGCAGACATGGAACTGAAGGATTACGTGACCACCATCCCCGATTTCCCGAAGCCCGGGATCATGTTCAGAGACATAACCACCATCGTCAGCAGCCCGGAAGGGCTCAGGATGGCCATCGACCGGATGGTTGACATCCTGAAGGACGTGGATTTCGACCTGATCGCCGGCTCGGAATCCCGCGGATTCGTTTTCGGGACCCCAGTAGCCTACGCCATGGGCAAAGGCTTCGTGCTCGTCCGCAAGAAAGGGAAGCTCCCCAGGGAGACCATCTCCGAGGAATACGACCTGGAATACGGCACCGCGACCCTGGAGATGCACAAGGACGCCGTGAAGCCCGGCCAGAAAGTCGTGATCATCGACGACCTCATCGCCACCGGAGGCACCACCGCGGCCATGATCAAGATGATCGAGCGCCTCGGAGGGGAAGTGGTGAAGATCTGCTTCGTCATGGAGCTCGCCGGCCTGGGCGGAAGGAAGAAGCTCGGCGGATACGACGTCGTTTCGCTGATATCCTACGAAGGGAACTGACATGAAGGTCACCAGCGAAGGCATAGACGGAGACGGGTTCTTCCTGGACAGATACGGGAGCAAAGGCGACGATTTCATAGACGGCATGCCGTCGCTGTCGTTCCCTTTCAGGATCGAAGGGGCCCCCGAAGGGACGGCGAGCTTCGCGTTCGTGTTCGACGACTACGACGCCGCGGAGGTCTCCGGATTCGACTGGATCCATTGGATCGGGGTCGGGCTGAAGAAGACAGAGGTGAAAGAAGGCGCGTCCCGCAGCGACACGGATTTCATCGAGGGGCGCAACAGCTGGTGCGGGGTCCTGGACAGATTCCCGGTCAGCAAAGCGACGGGTTACGGAGGCATGGCCCCTCCTAACAAAACCCACAGATACACCCTCAAGGTGTTCGCCCTGGACTGCGACCTGAGGCTGGAGAAAGGGTTCCCGATCGGCGATCTGGCCTTCGGGATCATGGGGCACATCCTGGATTGCGCCGTCCTCGTTGGAAAATACTCCCCGAAAAAACGAAGGAAACGAATTCTTCAGCGGCCCTGCCGGGATTTGAACCCGAGTTGTTGGTTCCGAAGTCCAACAGGATATCCCCCTACCCCACAGGGCCCGTTCCCTTTAAAGTATGCCCGATATAAAACTGTGGCATCCAGTCCATAGCAATTCCTTTATCGGGATTGCATGATTACGGCCGCATGCCGAAAGTGATCATGAACCACGGCGCGGGCGGGGAACTGATGCAGGAATTCCTGTCCAAGCATATCACCAACCACTTCCCCAAAATGGATGCCGAAGTCCCTCTGGACTCCATGGACGATTCCGCGGTCGTAGGCGACGTGGTGTTCACTATCGACGGGCACACGGTCAAGCCTCTGTTCTTCCCCGGCGGCGACATAGGGAAGATCTCCGTCGCCGGGACGGTGAACGACATATCGGTCATGGGCGCCTCCCCCATAGCCCTCGGATGCTCCGCCATCATTGAGGAAGGGCTGGACGTTGACGTGGTCGACAGGGTGATGGAAAGCATGGGAAAGACCGCCGCCGGGTGCGGGGTGCCGATCGCCACCGGAGACACCAAAGTCGTCGAATCGGGGGCGGTGGACCAGATGGTCATGTCGACTTCCGCCGTCGGGAAGAGATCCCCATATCTGGATTCCGATCTGGCCAAAGCGGCCGAATACAGGGAAGTCAAGAACAGATGGTGCACGGATTCCTCGGTCAGGCCGGGGGACGCCATCATCGTTTCCGGTTACGTCGGGGACCACGGCGTGGCGCTGCTCTCCTTCCGCGAGGGATACGGATTCGAAAGCGAGGTGGAAAGCGACGTGGCGCCGCTCAACGGCATGATAGCCGAGGGCCTGAAGGCCGGAGGGATCGTGGCTATGAAGGATCCCACCCGCGGAGGCCTCGCGAATACGCTCAACGAATGGTGCTCCAAATCGCACATCGGGATGGAGATCGATTATGCCGACATACCTCTGAGGGAAGGGGTCGTAAGCGCATGCGATCTTCTGGGGATAGACCCCCTCAGCATCGGGAACGAAGGGAAAGCGGTCATCGCCGTCGTGCCCGAGATGGCGGACGAGGTCCTCAGAGCCCTGAGGAGAACCCCCGAAGGGAAGAACGCGTCCATCATAGGGAAAGCCGTGGACGGGATCGAAAGGGTCGTCATGAGGACCGAGATAGGCGGAAGAAGGATTCTGGAGGCTCCCGCCGGGGATCCGGTCCCAAGGATCTGCTGAACGGGGCCAGGAAACCCCTTCTTCCCCCTCGGCCCGGACGCGGCCATAAAATAACCGCACGGCTTTCACGCCCGCATGGCAGAGTTCAAGCCTTTCCCGGGGCTCAGGCGGAAAAACCCCGATGACGGGGCATATTCCGTCCAGGACGGCGATTCTTTCTATCTTCTCAGGCAGGAAACCGGCGGTCGCACGCGCACGGCCGTCATAGGCGCGCTCAGAGCAGAGAAATATGCCGCCGGAAACGCGGTCCAGATGGACGGGGCTTCCCCCAAAGAGAGGAGCGCCGCTTCGAAAGCCGTCAGGGATGCCGGGTTCCAGAGCGAGCCGGTCGTCTGCATCTCGGAGCCTTTCGAAGAACCCCTGACATCCATCGGAGGAGAAACGATCGGAGGGACCTGCCTGTCCAGGATATCCGATCCGGAAGCTGTCGGGAAGATAGCCGAAATCATGAAAAGCAGGAGATTCATCGTGGCCTCCGGCGCAGCTTATTATGAATCTGCCATGGAGACCGGTTCTTTTGTCCTCGCCGCGGTCATCCCGTCGGACGACCCTGGGATGGTCGCCTGCCCGGCGCACAGATTCCTCGATACCGGAAGCATATCCGAGAAAAACGCCGTGAAAGGCATCTCGAAATCCATGGTTCTTACGGAAACTTCCGCCGGCGAGATGGAAAAATGCCTTCCGGACCACTTGATGGGCCTTGTTTTCAAATCAGGGGCATGCTGCTTCGCCGACATGCAGGCGGAATCGGTGATCTGGAAGCTGGGCTCGTATGCGGCGCAGGAAAAAATCTTCAAAGCCGTATACAAATCGGACGAGGGAAAAGGGATAGTGTCCTATGCGGAGAGCATGGGCCAGGCGATGCAGGAGATGTCGGAGAAGAAGCATGACCTGGCGGTGCTCCTGAACGCCCCCGGAACCGACGAGCTCTGGGAAGCGGCGGCATCCGGGAAGCGCATACCCAAGAAGACGGCAATATTCCCTCCGGAGATACCGTCAGGACTGGTCTGCCTCAGAATCTGAGCAGCAATCCCTCTGAGAATGGAATCGATGATGAAGAAGAGTGGAGCCGCTGATGGGAATTGGACCCACGACCTACGCCTTACCAAGGCGTCGCTATACCCCTTAGCCACAGCGGCATGTGTAGACGGGGCTATAATTAACTGATTTATAAAGTTATCTGAATTGCCCGGACCGGTCCGCCCCGCCCAGAGAACCGGATCCGGTGCTCCGGCCTGCATCTTACTCCGCTGCTTCTGAAAACTCTTATCACATCCGGCGCGATAACGGGCGAGCATGAAGAAAGAGATGAGTTCCTTCGACGTCCGTTCCATCGTCACCGAAATCTCCGGGATCGAAGGGGCGCATATGGATAAGATATTCCACTGGGGCGCCAAGAACGTCCTGTTCCGCCTCAACGTCCAGGGCGAAGGCAAGAAGGAGCTCTTCTTCAAAGACGGCAGATGGCTTTACAGCCCTTCCGTGAAGCCGGAAACGCCGGCGATGCCCACCTCGTTCGCGTCGTTTCTGAGGAAATACATCGACAACGCACGCGTGGGGAAGGTCAGGCAGATAGGCTTCGACAGGGCCATCGAACTGGAGCTGGCCAAATCCGACGGGGACTACAAGCTGGTGTTCGAGATGTTCGGCGGAGGCAACGTGCTCCTCATCAAAGACGGGACCATCCTAAACTGCCTCATCCAGAAGACATGGAAGGACCGTTCCGTCCGCCCGGGATCCGAATATGTCGTGCCTAAATCCAGGTTCGACCCGACCGGATCGTCGGAAGACGATTTCGCGGCCGCTTTCCGCTCCTCCGATTCGGATGCCGTCAGGACCCTGGCCACATCGGCGAACCTCGGCGGCCAGTACGCTGAGGAAGTCTGCAAGCGCATCGGGATCGACAAATCCACCCCCGCGAAGGAAGTCGACGATGCCCGGATATCGCAGATGTACGCGGCCATGAAGGACATCATGAAATATGCCGTGGAATCCCCGGAGCCTACCGCCTATCTCAAAGACGGGAAGATCGAGGATTTCGCCCCGATGAAGCTGGAATCCCGCTCGGACCTTGAGAGCAGAAGCTACCCCACCATGTCGGCGATGATCCACGAGTTCATGCTGCAGATCGCCGGCGAAGAGGAGGAAGCCTACGTCGATCCGGAGATAGAAAAGCTCAGAAGAAGAATCGCCAAGCAGGAGGAGACCATCGCGGAATATACGGAGGCAGAGGGCGAGCTCCGCAGGAAGGCCGAATCCATATACACAGATTACCAGAAGACCAGCGAGCTCCTGGCCGTCCTCAGCGAGCAGTCCAGGAAGCTGCCTTGGGACAAGCTCAAGGCGGGCGCCATGAGGATCCCTTACGTGGAATCCATCGACCCGTCCAAGAACAGAGTGACGGCGAAGCTGGGCGGGGAATCCGTGGAGCTCGACTACACCAAAGGCCTGGACGCCAACGCATCGGACCTCTACCAGAAAGCGAAGGACATCAGCGACAAGGCAGGCGGAGCCAAGGAAGCGCTGGAAGAGAGCAGGACCATACTCGCCAGAGCCCAGAAGCACATAGACAAAGCCAAGGCGGCAGCCGCAGGCAGAGCCGAGCCCACCAAGCAGTTCTGGTTCGAGAGATACAAATGGCTGATCACCCCCGGCGGGAAGCTCGTGATCGCAGGCAGGGACACCCACACCAACGACGCCATCGTAAGGAAGCACCTCAAGGAGAACGACGTCTACGCCCACGCCGACGTGCATGGAGCCCCTTCGGTCATCCTGAAGGACGGGGCATCGGCTTCGGAGGAGGACCTGAGATGCGCCTGCCATTTCGCCATAGCGCAGTCCAAAGCCTGGGTCGCCGCCGTGGCCGAAGGGAGCGCGTTCTGGGTGTATCCGGACCAGGTGAGCAAGACGCCCAACCCCGGCGAGTTCGTTCCCAGAGGGGCCTTCATCGTGCGCGGAAAAAGGAATTATGAGTACCACCTCCCCATGACGCTGACCATCGGCGAGGTATACTACCAAGGGGCCAGGAAAGTCATGTGCGGACCTCCGGAATGCTTCGCGGGATGCAACAGATACGTGGAGATCGCTCCCGGCAGAGGGAAGACCGGCCGCAGATCCAACGAAATCGCTAAGATGTTCGACGTCCCGGAGGAAGAGATATCGCGGATCCTGCCGCCCGGAGACGTGGAAATCACCAGGGAAGTGTTCCCCAGAGACGAGCCAGCGGAAGAATGAGGCTCAGCCGGGGGATATGCCTCCGGCTCACCTGCTGAGCATCAGAAAAATGGTGCCCGCGCCGGGATTCGAACCCGGGTCAGGAGATCCGCAATCTCACAGGATATCCAAGCTACCCCACGCGGGCGAAGTGCGGAACCACAAGGGTTTAAGGCGTTTGGCTCATGCCTCAGGGCGAGACAGGTAGCGGGAGATGTATCCTGCGATCCTGTTCCTCATAGTCACCGATGAGACATCAGTGAGAGCGCTGACCATCTCTTTGTTGCCCTCAAAATCCTTGCTGAAAGCCTGAGGATATTTGTTGACAAGCTCAATGGCGACTCTCTTGATGTAGGTGGGTCTTATTCTTCCCATATCTTTCACCGAGTAATCCAGCGTATGAACGTTCCATATTTAAAACTAGTTGTCTCGTTCGGAACGCGTTTTTCCGTCCTGAAATCGGCTCTGCCTGCGTCTGGGCTTCCCGCAGGAAAGCTTCCCCTCGGGGCACGGCCCCCTCATACATGGCGGGCCTGCGTCCCCGAATATGGCTGGCGACACTTCCCTGCACAGCTCCAGCATGCGCTCCGCCATCTCGCGGATCTCCCATTGGGCGCGGCTGCAGCATCTCAGAGAGAAGAAATGAAGGAGTTCGCGCGCGTTCATCGTGACTACTATGTTCGTAGTGCAGCCGTTGGGCAGCAGATACCTAGCATCCTCGGCCGGGATTCCCATCGCCTCCAATGCGCGGTAGGCCTCCCAGATCTTATCCATGGTCTCGTCGAAGATCTTCGAGGCTTCGGCATCGCCTTCCACGGTGTGTGGCTTCACGTAAGTGGGATCCTTCAGGGAAACGTACCTCTGGCTCTGCTGCGAGAACGACGCTATCCTGTGCCTAACCAGCTGATGGGTCAGAGCGCGGGAGACGCCTTCCACCGAGAACGTGAACGTGGCGTGCTCCACCACAGAATGGTGCCCCATCCCGACGACCTTCGACAGTATCCTCTCCGAATCTATGCCGCCGATTATCTCCGAGGCAGGCTTCGAAGAATAGCATGAGTTCCCGGCGGCGGCGCATACGGCATCCGCACCGGGCGTATAAGCGAGCAGTTCGACCTTCATCTCTCCGCATCTCCGTTGTAAACCATTTTGCGCACCTCGTTCAGACGGTCATGGTCCATCAGGTCCGCCAGACGTATCTTCCTGACCGCCGGATCCTTCAGAAGGGCGCATATGCCTTCCACGTGCCCGTCGCCGACCACGACGACCATGTTGCTGTATTTCTCCGAAGCGGCATTGATCTGCTCCGCCATATGGACGTTCCTCTCGTCGATGAGCTTCCTCACCAATGTGGGATATCTCCGGCGCATCGATTCCATGTACGCGTCCTCGTCGGCGGCGAATCTTTTCTGGGTGCTCTCGGCGCTGCGGCTGCCCAGGAAGCTGTCGCGTATCCCGGACAGTTTGTAGCGAACTTTCTCGGACGCAGACATCTCCTTCCAGATCTGGTTCAGAGTCTCTTCGGCCTCGGTATCTATCGGGATTATGTCCGCCCCTTCCAGTTTCCCCATCTGGATGGCCGCAAGGAATTCGCCGCCCACTTTGTTGCCGTATTGCTTCGAGACTTTCTGCTGGTACTTCGAATTCTGGCGGTACATCGGCGAGCTCTTCGTATCTTTAGGGAACTCTTCGCCGTTCTGGACGCGCATCAGGTAATTGTAGCGCTTGACGTCCAGCTCTATGAGCACGGCGTCCGGCCATGTGTGATGCACGATAAATGCCACAGGCTCGGCCAGATTGAATACGTGGCCCGTGCCTATTATCGTGATCATAGCCGGTAATGGGAATCGATATAAAAGCCAATTTCAGCGGATTGATTCGATGAGCCATAAAAAGCCAGACAAATGTAAGGTGCCGGCGGAAAAATCTGCCGGCGTTTTATGCATCACTGCTGGATCGCTGACGAGGGGCACTCGTCGATGCAGGTCCCGCAGTCCACGCATTTGGACTGATCGACAACAGCGACGTCATCCACGGTTATGGCGCTTGCAGGGCAGATGTCCGCGCAAGCTCCGCAGCCGACACACTCGGATTCATTGATGGTGACCATGTCTATGCCTCGGAAACTTGCTAGCATAGAATCCATATTTAAGAATGATGAACAGAAATGCGGAAAAAAGGAATGGGAGGCCGGATAAGCCGGCCTGCGGTTTCACTGGGAAATCGCGGACGAGGGGCACTCGTCGATGCAGGCTCCGCAGTCGACGCATTTTCCGGCGTCAATGACTGCGATGTCGTCGACGGTGATCGCTTCGTTGGGGCAGACGTCCGCGCATGCTCCGCAGCCGACGCACTCAGATTCGTTTACTGTAACCATTTCAATTACCTCGGAAGGTCTATTGACGGTACCCTATTTAAGATTTGTGATAATAATGTTTAGGAATATCTAAAAAGTTTCTATTAACAATATAACAAATATGAAAATAATATAAAATATATATTATTCATAATAAAAATCGGTCACGCAAAGCAAATGGTGGCGCAGGGCTACTTTAAGCGCATGCGGAAAGGATTGACAGGAAAAGCAGGGCGGAGAGAAAAATCGCCGGCCAGCCTGCTATGCCGGGCCGTACGGCTACAGTATGTCCTATGAACAACCAAAAAAATATGATTGAACGCACAAAACTGTAGAACCGCCGTCTGATGCCATACCTGTTCCGCCTCGGAAACCCGGAGGATCGCCGCAGAAGGGAATTCCGGTGCCCGACCAGACCAGAATCCCATATACCTCTGTGAAATATCCCCTCGCATATGAGAAAATACGACCTCGTCTGCTTCGATATGGATGGCGTCCTGACGAAAGTGCGCAGCTCATGGGCTTGGGTGCATGAATGCTTCGGAGTCGACAGCGAACCCAATTACAGGGCGTTCTGCAACGGCGAGATCGATGAGAAGGAGTTCATGAGGCGCGACATAGCCCTCTGGAACGGGGCCAGGCCCGGCGTCAACATAAGGGACATAGCGATCCTTTTCCGCGATATGCCCCTGATCGGAGGCATCCAGGAGACCATAGCCTGCCTGAGCGAATGCAGGATAAAGAGCTTCATTGTCAGCGGAGGGATCGACCTCGCCGCAGAGATGCTCGCCAAAGAATACGGATTCGACGGCTATGTGGCGGACCACATCTGCACCGACGCTTCCGGGAAGCTGACCGGGGAAGGCATAATGGTAGTGGATCTGGCCGACAAAGGGCTCAGCGTGAGGCCCATCATAGAGAGGTTCGGCACGACCAAAGAGAGGACCGCATCCATAGGGAACTCGTTCACCGACATCAAAATGTTCGAATCCACCGGGATGTCGATAGCCTTCAATCCCACCGACCCCTATACGGAAGAGGCCGCCACGTACACGGTAAGGTCCGATAACCTGTCGGACGTCCTCGATTATCTGCTCGAAGACGGCCAGCAGGAATGAGAACGGCGGAAGCCCCGCCGGAAGGTTTCATTCGTCGTCATCGTCAAGGATGTAATCGTCCTCGTCGAATTCGTCCTCATCATCGCTCTGGATGATGTCGTAGCGCTTGGATCTGATCTTCCCGTAGATCCTGGTGATGTCCCTGGCTTCGGCGGAACCTCTCTTCACCAGGCTGTTCTTCGTCTTTATGGCATGTATCAGGCAGTCGAAGTCGTCGAACTCGAGCTGGGTGCCCACGACGAATTCGTCGTCAGGCTCGGCCTCGACCCTCAGAGGGTAGGTCTTCCTGCCGTCGTTGACAGACACTTTGATGCTCAGGATATCGAACTGCTTGACCCAGAGCTTCTTCACGTCGGTGGCGAGGGCTTTCTTCTTCCTGGATCCGTCCGCGACGTCGATGTGCGTGACGCAGACCCTCCTTCCGTCGTCCATGAAGAGCTCGTCGTCCACAGCGATGATGTCGTTGCTTTCGATCGTGGTCTTGGCCGGCGCCGACTGGTCCCCGTCGCTGAATATGACCGGGACTTCGATCAGCTCGGGTATCTTTACGGTCTCCGAAGTTATTTTTCCGCATTCGTTGCATCTGAAGGTCCCTTCGATGGAAGCTTTCCCCATCCTGCCTTTCAGTATCTGATGCTCGGTGTAGTCGTCGCAGACCGGGCATTCGTAGTACAACGTATCAGGCATTGGTCTCTGTATCATATGATCACCTGTCCGTCATGAACGGGAACCCATGCCCCGGGATGACTACGTCGGCGTAATCCCCGATGTTCTTAATACTTTGCAGGGCGAGGCTGGGATCGGTGTTCAGCCTCGGAGGGATCATCCTCCGGAAATTGTCTTCCAACGGGACCGCATCCCCTGCGATGGCGTAATGCCTGTCGGAATCCACGAACACCGAGCAATGCTCCGGGCAATGCCCCGGGGTATGGACCATCCGGACGCCCGGGCAGATCTTTATCTCGCCGCCGTCCACGGCCTTCGCCCCGGCGATCTCCGCATCCGAGCCGGAATGGATCAGGACCTCGGCGTTCTGGTAGAGATCCAGGTTCTCGATGTGGTCTCTGTGGGAGTGGGTGAGGATGACCGTGTCCACGTCCTTCGGGAAGACCCCTATCTGCCTGAACGAGGTCTTCACCGCCGGCCTCATGTACTTCGTGCTGGGATCGACGACTATAGTCCGCCCTCCGGCACGGACCAGGACCGACGTGGAATCCGCTTTCAGGATGCTTCCGTCTTCGGCGCGGACCAGATCCCCGACGGCCAGGATATCCAGCTGTATCATGAGGAAAGCCACGCGGGACGGGTATTTCATCTGTTCGCCCCGCCGGGGATACGGTTATAACCGCATCTGCCGTCGCCGTGATATGAGATACAGGCCGGAATTCCGCGTCGGCGAAGACCCCGAGGTCTACCCGCCGTCGGAGGACAGCATTCTGCTGATAGAATCCCTGGATGTGAAGCCCGGCGAAAGGGTCCTGGAGATAGGATGCGGCTCCGGGATCGTCTCCATGCACTGCGCCGCGGAAGGCTGCGAAGTCGTCGCGGGAGACATTAACCCGAGGGCGGCAGAGCTGACCCGCAGAAACTTCGCGGACAACCGCCTAGCCGCCGAAGTGGTGGAGACCGACGTGTACAGCGCGGTGGAAGGGCGCTTCGACTCCATAATCTTCAATCTCCCCTACCTTCCCGTGGACGAGGAAGGCCTTCTGGCCAAAGCGTGGTCCGGAGGCCCCGACGGGCTGGGCCCTCTGCCGGAGCTTCTCAGAGGGGCCCCTGAGCATCTTCGCGAGGGCGGAAGGGTAGTCGTGGTCGTGTCTTCCCTCATGGACGCATCCGCGCTCAAAGACGCTCTGGAAGGCTATGAGATCAGAACTTTGGGGGAATCCAAGCTGTTCTTCGAGAAGCTCTCGGTCCTGGAGATAAGGGGATTCGGACGGGCGGAACATCAGAACGAAATAGTCCCACGCAAATGACGGCAGGACGGCGGATGGTCCGCCGAGATCTCCGGAGGATTGGGATGTTCGACCTAGGGAAAGCGATAATGGATGCCGTCGGCATGGTAATGGAGAATATGAACCAGGGGAACCAGAAAAAGGGAGGTTCCCAGGCGAAACCCGCGCCCAAAGCCGAGGATAAATCCTCCGACTTCGGCGACAGAATGAAATTCGTCCCCAACCTGAAGTTCGGGAGGGTCTGGCGCCTGAACCGCTCGCTCCTTTCCCCCCAGGACCAAAGCCTTTACGACGCCATCAACGAAGCCACATCCAGGTGCATCCCTTCCGTGAGGATCCAGTGCGAAGGGACCCCGGATGTCCAGCATCTCATGAACGTCACCCTGGCGCTGATAGAGGACGATCCCTCCCTGTTCTACGTGGATTCGGGGATCACCGTGAGATCCAACGGGCGCGTGGCCGATATCGAGTTCAAATACAACCGCTTCATGAGCAACAAAGACGAGTATCTCAACAGGATGAAAGCCGTCGCGACCAAAATCTACGAGTCGAGGATAAAGAACTGCACCGACGCGTTCAGCGCCGAGCTGGCCATCCACGACTATTTCACCGGGAACGTGGTCTATGACGGCTCGGACGATGTCGCCGCCCACAGCATGACCGGCCCTCTCCTGACCGGGAAAGGGGTGTGCGAAGGGATCGCCGAGGCCTATTGCTTCGTGGCCAACGCCTGCGGGCTCAAGACGACGATGATGTCCGGCAAGCTCGAAGGCGTGGGCCACCGCTGGAACATCGTGGAGATCGAGGGGAGGAGATACCATCTGGACGTCACCTCGGATCTCGGCGGCCTGCACGCGTTCTTCAACTGCAACGACACCAGAATGCGCCAGACCCACGAGTTCGACAAGAAATGCGACTGCCGCTCCATGGAGTACAATTATTACAGCGTCGCCAGGACCAGATTCGACGACATGAACGAGGCCGAGACATTCATCCGCCAGAGCGCGGCCAGCGTGCCTTCGTCCTTCGAGTTCATGGTCGAGAGCAACCCGGACCCCCAGTCCATAGGGAAAGCGGTCCAGGGCGGCCTCAGAAAATCCGCCAGAATCAGCATCACCAGCAAAAACGGATGCTACAAAGTGGACCTTAAATGACGAGTATCCCCGGACCGGCCGGGGACCCCGCTTTCATGCCGCCGTTTCGGAAGAGTTCCCGGCGGCCTGCGGAACAGGAGGCCTGCTCTTATTCTCGCCGGGATATTTCCTGTCGTACAGCAGCGCCGCCAGCGCGACCACGAAGCATGATCCCGCGTTGTGGACCAGAGCGCCGGTAGTGGGGTTGAGGACCCCGGTCACGGACGCTATGATCGCGACGAAATTGATGCACATCGATATCGTGATGGCCGTCTTTATCGTGCTGACGGCGGAGTTCGAGAGCCACTTGAGATAGGGGATCTTCGATATGTCGTCCGTCATCAGGGCGATGTCCGCGGCTTCCACGGCTATGTCGCTTCCCATGGCGCCCATGGCGACGCCCACATCCGCGGATTTCAAAGCTGGGGCGTCATTCACTCCGTCCCCGATCATGCATACCTTTGACTTTTCTTTCATCTCGGCTATGCATGACAGCTTGTCCTCGGGAAGGAGCTCCGATTTCACCTCGGAAACACCTGCTTTGGAAGCGAAATAATCCGCAGCCGCGGCGCTGTCGCCGGTGAGGAGCACGGTCCTGACGCCCATCGAGTTCAGCTCCGATATCACGCGGGCAGTTTCGGGGCGGATGGAATCCGAAAGCCCGATCACGCCCAGCGGCCTGCCGCCGGACACGACCGCGACGGACGCTTTCCCTTCGGATCTGAGCCTGTCCAGTGCGCTCTGGATATCGCCCGGGACAGCGGAATCCCCGAATGCGAACGCCTGGCTCCCTACGCGGAGAACGTTACCGCCGACGTCCGCCTGGACCCCTTTCCCGGCCTGCATCCTGAAACCGGAGCATTCCGGGACGTCCATGCCGCGGCTTTCCGCTTCGGCGGCTATGGCTCTCCCGATCGGGTGCTCGCTCCTGCGCTCGGCCGAGGCCGCCGCGGCCAGAAGCTCGGACTCGGATACCCCCGGGACGGCGATGATATCGCTGACTTTCAGTCTCCCTTCCGTGAGCGTGCCGGTCTTGTCGAACGCTATGGTGTCAACGGCGCCCATGTTCTCGAGGGCCACTCCCGACTTCACTATGACGCCGTGCTTCGTGGCCTGGCCTATGGCGGCCATTATTGCGGTCGGTGTGGCCAGAACGAGGGCGCACGGGCAGAATACGACCAGAACGGTGACTGCGCGGACGATCTCCCCCGTGACGAAATACGCGGCGACCGCTATCAGAGCGGCGATCGGCACGAGCCAGCTCGCCCATTTGTCCGCTATGCGCTGGGTTTTGGCCTGATTGTTCTCGGCATCCTCGACCATGCGTATGAGCCTCTGGAGAGAGCTGTCCTCCCCGTCTTTGGTCACTTCGATGTCGACGGATCCGAACCTGTTGACGGTGCCGCTGTAAACGGTGTCTCCGGGAGATTTGTCCACAGGAAGGCTCTCGCCGGTCATCACGGACTGGTCCATGGTGGTCTCCCCCGACAGAACCTTACCGTCGACGGGGACCGTCTCCCCCGGGATCACGCGTATGATGTCTCCGACGCGGATTTCCTCCACCGGCACGGAAATCTCTTTCCCGTCCACGATCTTCCTTCCGGTCTCGGGAACGAGCGCTATGAGGTTCCTTAGGCCTTTCTTCGCCCTCTCCGTGGTCATGTCCTCGAGGATGGCCCCGATCTCCATGATGAACGCGACCTCTCCCGCCGCGAACAGATCGCCTATGAAAATGGCGGCGAACATGGCGATGGTTATCAGAAGAGCCGAAGAGATCTTGCTGATCCCTCTGTTGTAGATTATGCGCCAGACTGATAGGTAAAGAAGCGGAATCCCGCATATGAGCACGCAAACCCACGCAAGGCTCTCTCCCTCCGGATATCCGATGTGAGGAAGCACGAACGACGCCGCGAGAAACAATCCCCCGATGATAGTCATCGGAAGGCCCGCGAGCAGGTCGTTGAAACGTTTCAGCGCAGAGACTTCAGCCATAATCCTACCATATCGTACGCTATATAAATAACTGAACATATTGTTCAATATCTTATTATCAATATAGAAATGATAATATCGGATGAATCACGGAACCTATCGGATGGCTCGGTGCGTATGCTATAATTTAGAAATCATAATAACGGACCTGCGAATACGGAACCCGATGGATCGCCGCCAATCCAAAACCAGAAAAGCCGTCTTCAACGCTTTCGTTGAGCTCCTGAGCGAGAAAGGGTATTCGAACATAACCATACAGGACATAATCACTCGCGCCGACATCGGAAGGAGCACG
>JAEEJP010000018.1 GCA_016281925.1 Methanomassiliicoccaceae archaeon | reverse complement strand
GCGGTCACCCTTCTGAATCTCCTCTGACCCCATTTGAGTTCGCTGGCCTTCTTCTTCTTGACCCTCTCGACCTCCTGGGTCGTGTGGGCCTTGCAGTAAGGGCAGTATCTTTTGATATTTCTGGGCATTTTCATTGATATTCACCTCTGCGAAATGAATCGGAAGGTGCTAATACTGAGGTGATATAAAAAAGGCGCTGTCAGCCCTTTTTATATATTATTAGAGAAACTGAGGGGGAAGTCCGGCCGCCCGTCGGAGCAGCCGAATGTCGTTCCCGCGCCTTCTGATGGCCTCCTCGGACAGCGACTTTATGTTGAATCCGCTGTCACAGATGAGGACTTCGTAGGCCGTATTCAGGAACAGACCGTTCTCGACCACTCCCGGAATGTCGTTGATCTTGGATTCCATGCGGAAGATCATGTCTATGCCAGGGAATCTGCAGTCGTAGATGTAGTTCCCGCTGTCGGTGGCGAACGGTATCCCTTCCTCGGCCATCCTGAGGGCGGGCGTGCATCCGAGCTTCATGAGGGCCTTGGCCGTGTGCATATGGCCGAACGGGACGACTTCGACGGGAAGGGGGACGTTCGTACCGAGCTTGTCCACGACTTTGCTCTCCCCCGCCACTATTATCTCTTTGGCGGTGGCCGCTGCGACGATTTTCTCCCTGAGAAGCGCTCCGCCCAGGCCCTTGATGAGCTGCATGTCGCGGTCCACTTCGTCGGTGCCGTCTATCGTGATATCCAGGGTCCCAACTTCGTCGAGGTCGCATACCTCTATCCCGCAGGATCTGGCCAGCCTTTCGCTCTGGACCGAAGTCGCCACGCAGGTCAGGTCCATGCCTTCTTCCACGAGCTTTCCGATCTTCAGTATCGCGAAGTTGGCGGTGGTCCCGGTTCCGAGCCCTACGGCCATGCCGTCCTTCACGTATCTTTCCACGGCCGCTTCCGCGACGATTTTTTTCATGTCGGCGGAGTTCCGCTTGTTCTCCGATGGCTGGTCCATGGTTTATCTGGAAATCATTAGCGCTAACTTTTTTTTATAGTTGGCGAATGGATGCACCAAAACTATTAGTGGAACGGCAATGATTTTCTATCATGAGATTGGCATCTCTGTATTCGGGAGGCAAAGATTCCACTTTTTCGATGTATCTGGCCGAGCAGATGGGCCACGAGGTCCCGTGCCTGGTGAGCGTCATGCCGAAGGGGGATGACTCATGGATATTCCATGTCCCCAATCTGAAGCTCATACCGCTGATGGCCGAGGCCATGGGCAAGATGATGGTGGCCGCGGCCAGCGACGGCACCGAAGAGGGGGATGTCGCAGGCCTCCGCAGGGCTCTGGAAGGGCTGGACGTCGACGGCGTAGTGACCGGGGCTGTATGGTCCGATTACCAGTGGGACAGAATCAACATGGTCTGCGGTGATCTGGGTCTGAAGGTGCTCTCGCCGCTCTGGAGGAAGGATCAGGACCTCGTCATGGACGAATTCCTGGCTTCGGGGATACGTGCCATAATCGTCGGCTGCTATGCGGAAGGCCTGGGGGAGGAATGGCTGGGGCGCGAGATAGACGCTGAGGCCGTCGCAGAGCTGAAAAAAATCCGCGGAAGGACCGGGATAAGCATACTGGGCGAGGGCGGGGAATATGAATCGATGACGATAGATTCCCCGATGCACTCGCTGTCGCTCTCGGTGGACCTTGCCGAAAAGGATTGGTCCAGCAAGGGCGGGACCTTGAGGGTCAGGGAAGCCTCGCTGGCGCCCAGATAAGGCTTCGGGCCTGAATCTCCTCAGCCTGAGCGTGTTGGTGACCACGGATATCGACGACAGGGACATGGCCGCCGCGGAGAGCATGGGCATCTGGTCCGTCAGGCCGCCGTATCCGAGCAGGACGGGGAGGCCGGCCGCGATGGGTATGCATACGGCGTTGTATCCGAACGCGAAGACAAGATTCTCCCTCACCGTTTTCATGACCGCTCTTCCGGTCTCCAGAGCCGCCGGGACGCTGCGGAGGTCGCTGTTCATCAGGACGATGTCGGCGGATTCCATCGCAACGTCGGTCCCGGCGCCGACAGCTATGCCCACGTCCGCCTGGGACAGGGCTGGGGCATCGTTTATCCCGTCTCCCACCATGGCGACGCGTTTCTGCGCTATCTGAAGGTCTTTGACGAGCCTCAGCTTGTCTCCCGGCTTCATTCCGCAGCGCATCTCGTCTATGCCGAGTTCGGATGCTATGGCTTCGGCGGCCGATCTGCCGTCGCCGGTGGCCATTATGACGCTGATGCCGTCTTTTTTCAGGGAACGGATCGCGTCCGGGCTCTCCGGCCTTATGGGGTCGGATATGAGCGCGGATCCGATGAATCCCCCGTCTTCCGCGGCCATCACGCAGGTCATCCCGGCGCGTTCCTGATGCCCTTCAGGGATTTCGATCCCTCTTTCGGCCATGAGCGCCCGGTTCCCGATTATCACGCTCTTCCCGCCGCACACGCATTCGATGCCGGACCCGGAGAGGCTTCTGAACCCTTCGTGAGGCGGCAGGGCTATCTCCCTTTCTTTCGCGTACGCGCAGATGGCTTTCCCCAGCGGATGCTCGGAATCGGATTCCGCGGCCGCTATGATGCCGACGAACCTCTCCTCGTCGCCAACGGCTCTGATCTCGCTTATGGCGGGGGATCCCACTGTGCAGGTCCCGGTCTTGTCCAGGACGATGGTGTCCACCTTCGAAGACGATTCGACGGCGGTTGCCGTCTTGAAAAGTATGCCGTATTCGGATCCTTTCCCGGTCCCGACGACTATGGCCAGGGGCGTGGCCAGGCCGAGCGCGCACGGACAGGATATGACGAGGACGGAGATGGCGACCGTAAGCGAGAACTGCGCGGTCCTGCCGGCGAGCATCCATGCGGCGAACGCGGCTATGGCTATGCAGATCACCACGGGGACGAAGACCGCGGCCACTCTGTCCGCCATACCGGCCACCGGAGCCTTGGTGCTCCTGGCCATCTCTATCATGCGGGCGATTTGGAAAATCGCCGTGTCTTCGCCGGTCTTCTCCGCTCTTACCTGGAGGCTCCCGCCGCCGTTGACGGTCGCTCCGTAGACGAAATCGCCGGGGCCCTTGTCCACCGGCATGCTCTCCCCGGTCAGCATGGATTCGTCCGCCGAGGAGATCCCGGACATGACCGTCCCGTCCGTTGGTATGCGCTCGCCCGGACGCACCAGCATGACATCCCCCGGCACGAGCTCGGAGGATCTGATCGTCATCTCTTTCCCGTCCCTGATGACGCAGGCGGTGTCCGGGGCGGTCGAAAGCAGGCTTCTCACCGAATCTTCGGTCTGGTATCTGGAGCGGGCCTCGACGTATTTTCCGACGCTTATCAGGGCTATGATCATCGACGCGGAATCGAAGCAGACCTGATGCATGGCGTGCATGTTCCCGGCGTACACAAGATACGTGTTGTACGTAGCCAGGACCACCGACGCGGCGCATCCCAGGGCTATGAGGGAATCCATGGTCGGGTGGGCGGACAGCAGCGCCGGGAACCCCCTCCTGAAAAATCTTCTTCCCGCGTACAGGGTGGGGACGCACAGCAGCCCCTGCAGGACGCAGTAGGGCAGCGGGTCCAGGAACGGCTCGAACAGCCCCAGCATGGGCCCCATAGCGATTATGGAGAGCGGTACCGTGAAAACGACCGCTATCACCAGATCGCGGAGCTGTTTTCTCAGGGCTTCCCTGCCTTCCTCGGCGGCTCTGTCGCGGTCGTCGCTGACCACGGCGTATCCCGCGGCCTCCACGGCCTTGGCTATGGCCGCCTCCGTCTTCTGGGTGCCGTCATATTCGACGGCGGCGGTGCAGCTGCCTATGTTGGCCTCCGCGGACCGCACTCCCGGGACGGATTTTATGGCGCTTTCGACTCTGCCCACGCATGCCGCGCAGGTCATGCCGCCTATGCGGAAGACGCGTCTGCTCATGAGAACAGGCCTTTCTTGACGGAAGCCCTGAATCCCGCGTCCACGACCGCTCCGATGAGCTTCTCGTCGGCGACGCCGCTGTGCATCACGGTCGCGGTGCCTTTTTTCAGGTCCACGGCGGCGGATTCTACTCCTTCTGTGGATTCCAGAGCTTTGGTGACGTTGGCTGCGCAGCCTTCGCACATCATTCCTTCGATTTTCAGGGTTGTCTTTGCCATGATTATGATTTATGAGGGCCGGGATTTATTTATGTTTCATAGATTCCTTCGTAAATCCTGACGCATCTATTATGGAGGCGGCGACTCCGTCCGGATCCCTCCAGATCAGCGGAGTCCATACGCGCATGACCTTCCATCCCCTGGAATCCAGGTATCTGCGCCTGAGGCAGTCCCTGGACCTTGGATCGGGGTCGGACATATACAGCGTGCGGTCCAGCTCTATCCCCAGGACGCGGTTCCCGTCCTTCCTGACGGCCAATCCCATCCTGTAGCCGCCCAATCCCACGTCCTTTTCCACGTCCAGCCCGGCCGCCCTGAGCTTCTCTCCGATTATATCCAGAGCCGGTCCCTCGTTTTCCGCTCCCCTGAAGTCCGCGGGCGCGAAAGAGTCCAGTATGCGCCTCGCCTCTTCCCTGTCGCCGGCGCTCACGGCATCCGCGTACTTGACGTACCTTCTGAAGATCTCCGGCCCACCAAGGATCCCGTCGGTGCGGATGCCGTCGGGATCGAAGGATCTGATGAGGATCGTCTTCTGTCTGGCGCGGGTTATGGCCACGTTCAGGCGGTTCTCCCCTCCTTTGGCGCTGAGCCATCCGAACCTCTGGAGGAACTTCCCCTCGCGGTTCCTGCCGTATCCGCACGAGAATATTATCACGTCCCTCTCGTCTCCCTGCACGCTCTCGATATTCTTTATGAAAAGCCCCACGTCCTCCCCGTTCTCGGTCCTGCGCATCTCTTCCGACACGGCTCTGCCGAACGCAGGGTCGGAGGCGCATGCGTCATCCAGGACATCGTTGATCAGGTCCCTCTGGAACGAGTTGAACGTGATTATGCCGACGGTCTCCCCGCATCTGCGCTCCGAGAGGACTCTTCTGAGGATGTCCACCGCGGCATGCGCTTCCTTCGCGTTGCGCCGGTCCTCCCAGATGCCGTCGGTGACATGGACTTCGATGGCCGGGGATTCCGGCTCGCTGACGTTGGGGGCCGCCATCAGCCTGCCGCCGTAGAAAGCGCGGTTCGAGAACTCTATGAGCTCGGAATATCTGGAGCGGTAATGGTAGCTCAGGAGGAACGACGGGAACCTGGGGCATGCCGCGTCCAGAAGGCTCTCGTCCCCGTCCCTGTATCTTCCCGTCCCTATGCTGGCCGGGCGGAGCTGCTTCGGATCCCCGGCCACAGCGGCTTTCTTGGCGCGGTAAAGCGAGGGCACCCCGCGTTCGGTGCGCATCTGCGAAGCCTCGTCGAATATGGCCAGATCGAACAGCCCTATCTCGAGGGGAAGCATCTCGGACACGGCTTCGGGGGTCAGCAGCCATATGCGGATGCCCCCCATGAGCTCGTATCCGAAGCGGCCCATGAATCTCCCCGGGCTCCATCTCCTTTTTGAGCCGGAGATCCTGGCGATGTCGGCGGATCTCCTCGAATCCCTGATTTCGGAGAGGTATCCGTGGAGTTTCCTGCGGACGAGCGCGCGTACCGCCTTCCTCTTCCTGCCCATCAGGGCGTCGGCCTCTTCCAGGCATCCGCCGAAGCCTTCGAGGGGGGATGCATCGAACTCCGAGTCGAACCCGGATATCTGCGAAGATTCCACCGCTTTGAACATCTCGGCTTCGCTTTCGGCCAGGCTGAGCCCGGAGGATGCCAGCTCCAGCATCCCGTTGCCATACGCTTTCCAGGGCCAGGGGAGATCTCCGAAGGCGGCTTCCCCGGCGGAATAGGTCCAATAGCTGTCCAGAGCGGCGGCGGACCCTTCCGGATCCCTGAGCAGGGTATCCGCGATGCTGCGGCTGTAACCCGAGAAGTATTTCCCGATGAGGGATGCGGCTGCGTTCTCTTCTCTGGCTTTCCCGTTCGATCTCGCCAGAGCCCCGTCGGATCCAAGGGAAGCCAGGGATTCTATCCCGCGGCGCAGGTCGGATATGTCCTGGCCGGTGAGGCCGTCCTTCAGTGCCAGGAGTATCGGGTATTTCCTGGTGATTTCCTTGTAATCCCTGTAAAGGGCGGCCTTGGCGGGATCCGAGAACAGGGCATGCATCTCCGCCGCCTCCGAATATCCCATCTCCCCGGCTTTTTTCGGGACGTTCCCGAGAACATCGGCCGGTATCCCTTTTCCGGGAAGCCTGCGCTCCAGATCCTCCGTATAAAGCCTCATGGGATCCAGCCCCGATTCCCTTATGCCGCAGAGGCTGTCCCCGATGGATCCCAGCTTCCCGAGCGCCGATTCTATGGAATCATTTATAGGCCCGATCTCAGGGGCCTCCGGCGGTTCCTCAAGGGAAAGCATCCTGTTCAGCTGCCCGTAGAAGGATGCTTTGTCCCCGGCGTCGTCCGCCATCATGCAGTAGTCTGAAAGGTCCCCCAGCCGGGAGCGGACCACGTCCAGCGCGGTCTTCTTCTCGGACACCACAAGGACGTTCATCCCCTTCGCCGCCGCGGATATGACGGCTTCCGTGATGACCTGCGATTTCCCGGTCCCCGGCGGCCCGTGGATCACTATGCAGTCGGTCCTGCCCAGAGCGGCGATTATGCGCTCCTGGGAGGGATCCAGCGGGCCGGCGCAGAACAGGTCCTTTTCAGTGACTTCGGTTTCGGGCATCGGCTCCGGTTTCGGCTTCGCGACGAACCTGTCCAGGATCCCGCTCACCGCGTTTCCGGAGATTATGGCTCCGAAATCCTTCTGCACCGATCCGGAGTACAGGGGGTACCTCCCCAGAACCGCGAACGGGACTGCTCTGATTTCCCCGCAGGCGTAATGCCCCATGCTGTCGGGCTCACCGCCTTCGAACGGAACCGGATCCTCCATATCCCATTGGATTCTTATCCCCTGCCCGGAATAGAACGCGGACATGCAGGCGGCGAAGCCTTCGGCGGATGCGTCTTCAGCGGTGCATTCGGGCAGCGGGCAGTCGGCTCCGGACGCCCTCATGCCGGCGAGGATCAGAGTCCCGTTGAATATGACGTCGCGCGACGGATCCACGCTTATGGCCACTGTGCCTTTTTCTCTGGCGACGCACACGGGGAACAGCGCGAGAGGGGCTCTGACGGAGAATCCGTCCTCTAATCTCCCCTCGGCGAACGGATATGCGGCATAGAGGTCGAAGCTTCCCCGGTCGCGGAGCTCCCTGTTAGCTTCGCGGACGATTTCCACGGCATGCCTGCGGGTTATGCGGTCCGCATCCGCTGTGCTTACGCTCCCGCCCGAGAAGAGCATCCCAAGGATGTCTGCTCCGGGGATCTGGGTCAGATCCAGGCCGCTGCTCCCGTACAGACGGGACTGGAACAGCATGCGGTTGCCCCTCCCGAGGTCGGCGAGGTCCTTCTCCATCTCTCTCAGGGCGGCGGCGGTCTCGCAGCGGAGCCCTATGCCGCCGGAAGCCGCGGCGGAATACCTGCCCGTTATCTCCAGGAAGGCTTCGCCGTATTGGTCGATGAAGCGCTGCCCGACCCCGGGGATGGCGGCCAGATCCTCGGCTCTTACCGGAAGGCGGCGGGCCATCTCCTCCAGGACTTCGTCGGAGCATACGGAGCGCCCTTTGGCTCCGTCTTCCCTGTCGTCGCGGAGGGATTCCCTCATCCCGGCCAGCTCAGCCAGAAGGTCTGCAGCCGGCGCGGATGCCGGGCATGCCGCTGAGCGGCGCTCCAAGCCGTTTCCGAGGATGGCATACGAATCTTCCATGGCTTCCACCTTCCGGGAAAGGATGAACCTCTGTCCCATGGCATCCATGCCCGTTCAATATATGAACCTAAGAACGGGGTCCCCGAAAGTGGGTTTCCGGGTATTACGCATGCCGCATCGGCCTCAGGAACCGTGCCGGTTCGCTATCGCATCCGCCGCCATTCCGATGGGCCGCATGGAACCATAAAATACCCTGTCCCCGTGTTCCTGGCCATGGAGATCGGCACGAAAGGAAGGAAGACAGCCAAGGTCACGCCGGAGAACACCGCGGTCGCCCTGGGAAGCGGGGATCTGGAGGTATACGCGACCCCGGCGATGATTGCGCTGATAGAGTCGGTGGCATCGGAAAGCGTGGCGGACCAGCTCGGAGAAGGCCAGAGCACCGTCGGGACCCGTCTGGAAATAGAGCATTCCGCTCCTTCCCCCGTCGGAGCGGAGGCAGTCTGCGAGACCGAACTCATCGAAACCGACCGCAGGAGGCTTGTCTTCAGGGTCGAAGTCAGGGACGGATCCGGCGTGATAGGGTCCGGCATCCACGAGCGCTTCATCGTGGACAATGCCCGCTTCATGTCCAAGGCCGGGTCCAGGCTCCGATCGGAGCTGCATGAGCAGCACCGGAAGCAGCAGGCAGCCGCACAGGATCGTCCTGTCCGTGCCGAACGACTGGGGTATGGACCCCACCACAGCCGAAACGGCCAGCACCGCCAGCCCGAACGGCCCGGTCAAGATCAGGACAAGAGCCGACGTCAGCGCGAGGGCCCCCAAGTTCAGTCTCCTCTGATCGATGCGTCCGGCCGCCGACGAGAGGAGCCTTCCGGCAGCCACCGTCAGGGAATATCCCAGCAGGGAGCCGATTGCGGCGGCCATCAGGAGCAGGACGAACGTCTGTGACGCGGCGCCGGACAGCGAATCCCCGGCGATCTCCCCTATGGCCAGAGCCGTCCCCGATCTTCCGCTTCCCGAGACGGAGAGCGTCACGATAGAGAGCACGGCGGTGACGGATCCTATCGAGGCGACCGAAGCGATGAACCTTTCCGGCCGGTTCTCCGGCATGAAGCATGCGGAGATGGAAGCTCCGACCGTCGAAGTGATCCCGGGGAACCATCCTGCGGCGCATCCCATCAGGACTCCTCTCAGCCCCGCGCCGGCCACTTCCGGGTCCGGGCATTCGCTCTGGGCAGGCATCCTGCCCTCGGAAGCGGCCGAGACCATCGCCGGGACCCCGAACAGGCCCGACAGCATCGGGAACATCAGCGACCCTTCCCCGGCGATCCCGTGCGAAGGTATCGGAAGCCACATCACCGCCGCCCCCAGAGCCCCGGAGACAATGAATGCGGCCGTCCCCGGAATGCCGCAGCCTTTTCTGAACTGGGATATTATCAGCACCGTCGCGGCTCCGGCAACCGCCAAAGGTGTCAGCCCGCCCAGGATCCCGTCCAATCCTGCCCGCAGGGCGTATTGCAGCGGGATCGCCATGAGTATTGCGCAGGAGGTCCCCACCAGGCTTCCGATGGCGGCAGCCCTCACGGCTTCCATCCCCCTGCCTTTCATCAGGAGCCTGTGCCCGGGCAGGACGGACACGGAATCCTCGGAGTCGGGGGCGCCGATGAACACCGACGGCACGAAATCCAGGAAGGAATGCGTGACCGACGCGGACATTATGCAGCAGCATATCCCCGCGGCAGCGCCCTCAGGTCCTGCGAAAGGCGAAATCGCCGCTTCGGCAGCCGGATATGACGCCAGAAGCACGGATGCCAGCGTGTTCACGTGTATCCCCGGCACCAGGCCGCTGAGCGTGCCGAGTCCGGACCCGGCGGCGGAAAGGATGATGCAGACGGCTGCCAGGGCGAGGTCCATGGGACCCTTTCCGACCCGGCCGGCGATAAATGCGGCGCGTGCGCGTGCGTTACCTTATGAAAGGCTTCGTGCCGTCCAGGCCGATTGAAAGCAGCGATTTAATCGGGGCCCCGGCCCTGGCGGACAGTTCCGAGAGGTCCTCGGGCAGGGAATACGCCGTGATGATCTCCTCCACCGTGCCTCCAGATTCCCTGACGGCTTCGGCCACGGCGACCAGCGTCCCGCCGGTGTCCACCACGTCGTCCACTATCAGTATCCTCATCCCCGGGCGGACCCCGTTGAGGAACATCTCGGAATGGGAGTATCCGGTCTTCTGGATGAGCCTGATCTCCCCCGGGAGCCCGTAGGATTTCTTCCTGACGACGGAGAACGGCTATCCGGTCTTCAGGGATATGGCGGCGCCTATCGGGATGCCCATGGCTTCGGGCGCCAGTATCATGTCGCAGCCTCCCTCGGATATCGATATGATCCCGTCGGCGACCTCTTTCAGCACGGCCGGATCCACGTACGGGACGCCGTCGCTGATAGGGTTCTGGAAGTAATTGTAGCCGTTGCGGTCCTTCACCGTGCTGGACAGATAGCATTCCCTGAGCAGAGGATAATCCATCGTCATTCCCTCCTTTCCGAGGCCGATTCCCGGGCTTTGATCTCCCTCATGGCGTCCATGCATCTGCACGAGCAGATATGAAGCATCGCTTCCGCGTCTCCGGTCCCGGCGATCCCGGCGGCGCCTCCGTGGCCTCCGCCCGCGCTCCCGGTCTCCTCCCCCACGGCGCACATCATCGAGCCCAGGTCTATCCCCCTTCTCACGGCGTCCTGCGTGGCCCTGCCGCTGAGGCGGAATTCTTCGTCCCTCTGCGATCCGGCGAACGCGATGTCGGCGCCGGCGTTCAGCAGCGCCCTGCATACGGAGGCCTCGAAGCTTCCTGCCACCGTCGTGGCCACGATCATGGTGCCGGCCCGGTCGAACTTCACGCGCTCCATCGCTTTCATGACCGCCACCTTCTCCGACATGCTTACCGGGGCCCGGGTGAATTCGAAGGCCTCGTCCATCTGGACGCCGTATTCGTCCATGAGGGACGCGAACGCGCGGAGGACGCGGGAATCCGCGAACTGGAATCCGCCGCTGTCAGTTATCATCCCTCCGAGGAGCATCATGGCCGCCTCCCTGGAAGGCCTCCTGCCGGCTTCCCTGTAAAGATCGAGGATGATCTCGCAGCAGGAGACGCGGGTCTCGTCGCGGAGGACGGGATGCCCTGCCCAGCCGCAGGTGTCGCGGTGGTGGTCGATGACCACGGCGCCGGAAGGTATCGCCTGGTCGGTCTCCAGCTGCTCCGGGGCTGACGTGTCGACCACTACTGCCAGCTCGTACGAGCTTATGTCGCATTCCTCCAGCGTGCGCATGCCGACTTTCTCGGACGCGATCCTGGCCACGCGGTCCATCCCGTTGGGCGCGTATACTTCGGCGGGAGGGAAGAGCTCCGCCAGGGCATATGCCGACCCGATGGCATCCATGTCGGCGTTCCCGTGCACGAGTATGATCTTTCTTCTGCCTTCCAGCAGGGAGGCTATGCTTCCGGCCATGCCCTCCGATTGCGCGGAACGTATTTGTTATTTGAGAATCGGGAGGCGGCCCTTTCCCTCGGACCGCCTCGGTGTCCCGCAATAGGTCTGCCGGGGTTTCCCCGGGCTCATTTTCTGCCGGTGAGCTTCTGGACGAAGCCGTTCTGCCCCAGCCCCGTGACCAGGATGTCGGAGTTGTACAGCCTCACGGTCACCAGTATGGCCGCAGCGGCGAACACCGCCATGTACCCTATGCCGGAGATGACAAGCATGTAGTCGTTGTACATCAGCGCCTCCACGGCGATCATCGGGTGCGAGAACGGGATGACGAACAGGAGAGCCTGGACCAGCGCCGAGGATCCGTACCATCCGGAGAACATGATGATGAACATGGGTATCATGGCCAGGATGCTGATGGGCAGCGTCATGGTCTGGGCGGACTTGTTGTTCTTGGCGAACGCGCCCAGGATCATGCACAATCCGAGTGCGCAGATGATGGACAGGAACATCGACACCATCAGGAACGCATAATCCTGCAGGCCCAAGCCCAGCCCTATGCTCTCCAGGCTGACCCCTGAGGTTATTTCGGAGGTCAGGGCGTTCATGTAGAAGCTCATCCCGAACATGTACGCCAGGCCGTAGATCAGACCGACCAGAGCGGCGGCGATGATCTTCCCGGTGACTATGGTGGTCCTCCTTATGGGCATCGTGAGCAGCGTCTCCAGCGTCTTGTTCTCCTTCTCGGAGCCCATGGAGCTTATCACGATGCTTCCGACCATCATTATGATGATCATGATGACCATCGGGACCAGCATCGTCTGGCTGGACACCTGGTTGGCGATCGCGCCGGGGGTGACGTCCTTCACATAGTTACCGTTGACCATGGTGCCAATGCTGCCGGTGTCTATGGGATTGATATAGAACGAATAGTCTTCCGGTCCGAATTCTTCGGTCAGGAGTGCTCTGGACAGCATCGAGTTCAGCGACGCCGCGATGGTGGCCGCCACGGAGGACGGCGCGGTCCCGAACATTCCGGTCGGCTCGTATATGTAGAACTGCTCCAGGCCGGCCTGGGTTTTGCCGCTTATTGATTCGGCGAAGTTCTGGGGCACTATCATGGCGCACGCAGTCCCCGCCGCTTTCATCTGCGATTGGAGGTCCGCGTAGTCTATGCTTCCGCCGGCGGTCTTCTTGGAGGTCAGTTCGATGATGAAATCGCTGATGGACGCCCCTTCCGGGATGGAAGGAAGGTAGATCGATTCGACGCTCTTTTCGAGGCTCCATGTGCCTCCGTCGGGGAGCGTCACCTCTCCGTTCCCGCCGTCGACGATCGATATGGCCGGAAGGACCTTGGCCTTCTCCACCTCGCCGCCGATGAGGCCGCCCAGCATCGCGAACAGCACCATCATGAATACGACAGAGATGACCGATCCCGGCGTCAGGAGCTCTTTCAGCTCTTTCCTGACGATGTTAGTGAGATCGCTCATTGTTTTTCACCGCCTTGACGAAGACTTCCTCGAGGTTCTCCGCATTGTATTTCTGTTTGAGCTCTTCGGGCGTCCCCATGAGGATGATGTTCCCGTGGTCCATCATGGCGACCCTGTCGCAGAGCATATCGACCTCGAACATGTTGTGCGAGGACATCACCACGGTCACTCCGCTGTTCGCTATGTCCCTTATGAGCTCCCTGATCTCGTAGGCGTTGATGACGTCCAGCCCGGACGTGACCTCGTCCATTATGGCCAGCTTCGGGGAGGGCATCACCGCCCTGGCTATGAGTAGCCTGCGCATCATCCCTTTGCTGTATGTGTCGACCTTGGAGTCTATCCTCTCCCCCAGGTCGGCTATCTCCATCCCCCTGCCGCACATCTCTTTCTGGGCCTCCCCGGACGTGTAGAATTTCGATATGAAATCCAGGTACGCGCGCCCGGTGAGGTCCTTGTATGCGCCGGCGTCCTCGGGGAGGTAGCTGATGATCTCCCTGACCTTGTCGGGCTCTGTGGCCACGTCGTAGCCGCAGACCTGTATCGAGCCGGATGTTATGCGGAGGATGGTGGATATCATCCTCAGCGTGGTGGTTTTTCCCGCGCCGTTGTGGCCTATGAGGCCGAAGACCTCGCCCTTCCTGACGGCCAGCGATATCCCGTGCACGGCTTCCCTGTTTCCGTAGGATTTGCGGACGCCGTCCAGGACCAAAGCGTATTCTGACTGCCGTCCTTCGGCGGCGTCTGTCCCGTTGTCCATTCTATTTCCCTGCCTCGCGCCGCCGCTTCGCGCTGCCTGAAATATATGGCGGCATCCGCGGCGCGCATTTCTGCCGGGGATAATGCAACAGCGCAATTAAATGTGCGGTAAAAAAGGGAGCCGCGGGATGTCCCGCGGAAAGAAGCTTTATGCCTGGGTCCTGCCCATGGCGGCGTTTATGGATTCCTGGAGCGACTGGAACCTGTCTTTCAGGCCGCTTTCCTGGCGGGCAAGCGATCCGATCCTTACGTCCATGAGCTCTATGGACTCCTCGAGCTCGCTTCTGAGGGCCTGGGTGTCGTCCACCTTGATCATAAGGGTTCCGACGGATCTGTAGACCGCTCCGGTGCTTTTGTCGAGCTCCTCCAGGGTCCTTTCCATCTCGCGCTTCTGGGAGTCCATCTGAGCCTTCTGGCTGGAGACGGCCTGGAGCTGCTGCTGGACCTGCTGGAACTGCGCTATCTGATTCTGCAGCTGGGGGCTGATTCCGTTCATTGTCTTACTTCCGTGAGTCTGTGGATGTCTTCGATTATCCTGATGCATTCCAGGTATGAGTTGAGCGCGGCCCTCATCGAGGAAGCGTCCGCGGCCTTTATGCGTATGACGGCGGCTTCTCCGTCGGCCGCGATCTCCGTTTCCGTGCGGGGAAGCTCCCGTCCCGCCTCAGGTCCGATCGAGGGCAGGGCCGCTCCGGCGGCATCCCCCTCGATCCTGAGCTCCGCGCTGAACATGCTCAGTCCGAATACAGGGTCTTCTTCGTGGAAGGCCTTTCCTTGAAGAATATCTTCGACCCGCATTTCTCGCACTGGAGTCCGAGGGTTTTCGGGTCGTTCCTGACAGGTTCGTTGCATTTGGCGCATCTGTACAATCGGACCACCCGTTCACTGCTCGGAGACCTTGGAAATCTCTTTCTTCGCGTTGGGGCTGTAAGCTTCGGCGGCGAACTTGGTCCCGCAGCGCTTGCAGAACCAGATGCCGGAGCTGACCCTCTTCACGGACTCGTGGTGGCAGACGGGGCACTCGTGCTTGGCTTTCTGGCTGGCCTCGATGGTCTTCACCCTGTTGCGCACGATGACTCCGTACCTTGCGCCGAACCTTCCGGCGCTCCCTACTTTGACTGTTCTTTTTGACATTGTAATCACCCGATGATTTTCCTGATCTCAGCACCCTTTTCCACGGCCCTGTCCAGACAGAGGCTCAGTTCGTCAAGGGTGATCGACCCGCATCCTCCTTTCTGCATTGCCCTGAAATTGCCGTTGTCATCAGTGGTGACGGTCAAACGGGCGGATGAAATCTGCTCTTCGTCGAAATTTGGGTCTACTATTAAAGTGTTTCCGACTTTCGATTCCGTGACGGATATGGGTATGCAGGTGACTGGCAGGGGCCTGTCCTCTCCTTTGCCGTATTGGGCGCAGGGGATGGTCGCCGTCTTGAGGGCCGATACCGCCGCGAGGTTCGCCGCGTCGAACAGGTTCCCGTCGTAATCATGGACGTATATGTCCACGAAGCACATCCACACCTCCTCTCCGGGGGTGATGCACAGCGCTTCGACGTCGACCATCCCGGATTCGCGTATTCCGCGGTCGACGACGCGGGCGAGCTCGATGGCGTCCTCTCCGGGCGGCCCGGATTCGAACGAGGGGTGCGCCATGGGAAGGAATTCGGCCCCGGTGGTGAGCACTCCGATGTTGGGGGTGTCTCCGAAGGGGGTTCCGGGTATGATCTTCACTCCGGCCATGACCTTGGTGTTGCCGAGATACACTCCGGCGGATCCGTCGGCGCTCTCGATGCAGTTGGTCTCGATCTTGATGCTCCTGTAATCGGTGACTCCGCGGCCGTCCTCCCTCTTCCCGTCCCCGAGAAGCTTGAGGATGTGGTCGCGCTTTATGTCCGACATTATTTCGCTGCCCATGCTCACTCACTCTCCTGGGAAGTTTTTGAATAGCGTCTTTTGAGGGCGTCCTTCTGGAGGTCGTAGACCTCGTGGCATGCGCCTACCGCCAGCTCGATGGCGCGGTCGAATTCCTGGCGGGTCATGTTCCCGTCCATCTGGAGCAGGACGATCTCGTCGGTGGAAGGTATGATCGCCACCGGGACGTCC
The DNA here is from genome assembly GCA_016281925.1 of Methanomassiliicoccaceae archaeon. Lineage (GTDB taxonomy): Archaea > Thermoplasmatota > Thermoplasmata > Methanomassiliicoccales > Methanomethylophilaceae > Methanoprimaticola. Next base: position 3,691 of record JAEEJP010000018.1, on the reverse strand, counting down.
GCCTGCCCGTAGTTGTCCTCTTCTTTGTTGAGGTCGAGGAGGACGTGGCCGTCAGCTTTCCCGGCCGCGATGGCGGGGACGATGTCTCTCATGGGGATCCCGGCGTCGGCGAGGGCGACGGAAGCGGCGGTGAGCCCGGCGCATCTGGTCCCGGCGTTGGCCTGGAGGATCTCGATGTAGACGTCGATGGAAGCCCTGGGGTAGAGCTCGGTGAGGACCACCTTCTCCAGCGCCTCGGAGATGAGCTTGGATATCTCCACGGACCTTCTGTCAGGTCCGGGCCTCTTCCTGTCGCTGACGGAGTAGGCCTCCATGTTGTATTTGCACTGCACGATCGCCTTGGTGGGGTTCTGCAGGTGTCTGGGGTGGCATTCCCTGGGCCCGTACACGGCCGCGAGGACCTTGTTCTTCCCGATCTCCACGTATGCGGAGCCGTCGGCGTTGTGCAGCACTCCGGCCTCCACTTTGATGTGCCTGTGCTCCTCGGCGGTGCGCCCGTCGATCCTCATTCCGTTCTCGTCAACCAATACCATATCAGTATGTCCGCTCATTGTCAGTCCTCCTCCTCTTCGTATTCGTCCTCTTCCCGGGGGAGCTCGCTCTCTATGAATTCCCTGACCCTGTCTGTGAGATTGCTGGCCTGGGCCTTGGCCTCGATCATTTTCACCGCCTGGGCGGCGACGTCGGCGTTTCTGTCGTCCCCGTCGATCCAGATCATCCCGTTCTGCCCCACGGTGATGCGGCAGTCGGTCATGTTCTTCAGCATGGAGATCATCGATCCGCTCTTGCCTATGATTCTGGATACCTTGGAATGGGAGATCTTCACGAGCCTCCCGCCCTCCAGCCTCCTGAGGCCGGAATCCTTCATGGTGACGTTGATCTTCTTGCTCTCGTCGACTGACAGCACCTTGAGAAGGACGACCTGCCCCATGCTCAGGTATCTGGAAGTGTCTCCGAATTCAACCTTCCACGGGACTTCGTTGACGTGGAGGGGCGCCGGATAGGGGGCGCCTATGTCGACCAGCCAGTTGGAGGGGCCGATGTCCACGATGATGCCGATCACGGTATCCCCGGACGCCGGCATGTAGCACCCTCTCAGGGGTATGACTCCGACCGTGTTCTGGAAGACGTTCCTGACGCCCATCACGCTGGCGCGGACTTTGCCGTCGAACACGTAAGCGTTCTCGCCGGGCTTCATCCCCGAACCGTCGAGGACATCGCCGGGGACGACGATCTCGCGCGTCTGCCTGGCATTTCTCTTTTCCATCTGTTATCACTCTCAATGTCATTTAATCAGTTTCACGGAAGCCGTGCCTTTGGTCTTGTGCTTCAGCTTGTCCGTGATTTCGTTGGTCAGCCCGCCGGGGATCTCCATGACCCCTATCCACGAGCCGTCCGCGGTCCACTCCTCCCTTTCGACCATCCCGTAATGGATGAGGTCGTCGTAGCAGCGGCCGTAATCCGAGCCGTTCAGCTTGATCGCTATGCGGCTTTTCTCGAATTTTATCGGGATCAGAGGCCTGAGAAGCTTCATGGCCTCGTCGATCTCCTTCTGAAGGGGTTTGAAGGGATCCACGCGGAATTTGGCCTCTTCAAGGGCCAGCTGGATCCTCAGAGGAGGGTGCGGGGTGTGGGTCTGGGGGTTGATGGCGTTCGACGCTATGTACGCGATCACCTGCTGCCTCTTGGCTTCGAGCATTTCTTTGCGCTGCTCCGCGGTGACCTGTATCTCGCCTTTCTCCGCTATCTTCCTCGCGATCTCCCCGATGTCGTCGGTCCCGAATGCCTCTTTGATTTTGTCTTCAGCGGGCTTGGTCCCTTTGCTTGCGTTCTTGAAGACTTCCTCGACGGCCATGTATTCGACGATGTCAAACGTCTTTCCCTGCTTGATCAGGTCCACTACCTTGGGGTCAAGAAGGATCTCGAACGTTTCGCCGTGGGTCTCCAGTTTGGCTGTTATAGCGTCGTCGAGGCTTACCATGTCTCTGCCTTCACTCTTTGCCGACGAGGCCGGAGATCTCGGACTCGGAGAGTCTTCTGAATTTCTTGCCTTCCTCGGCCACGCTGATCTCGATGCAGTCGGCTTGGGGCTCCTCTTCGATGGCGGCTTCGAGGGCTTTGAGGCCCACTTTCATGGCCTCGGAGAATTCCATGTCGTCCTTGTAGTCTTTCTCCAGGACTTCGACCGCCGCGGCGCGCCCGATCCCCATGCAGGTCGCCTTGTACGCGACGAGGGCTCCCGACGGGTCGGTCTCGAAGAGATGGACTCCCAGCTCGTCGCATCCGGCGACCAGGAGAGCGGTCCCGAAGGGGCGGTATCCGCCTTGGGTGTACTGCTGCTTGGCGTCGCAGATCTCCTTGACGAGCATCTCGACGGACATGTTCTCGCCGAAGTTGACCCTGTGCTCTTCCGATACCCTCCTCGCGTAGTCCACGAGGACTCTGGCATCGGCCACGAGACCGGAAGTTGCGCATCCGGTGTACTCGTCGATCTGGTGGATCTTCTCGGTGGATTTGGGTTCGATGAGCCTGTTCAGGGACCTCCTGTCCACGATGAGTGCGACCCCGCCTTTGTACTTGATTCCGATGGTCGATGACCCTTTCTTGACGGCTTCGCGGGCGTATTCCACCTGGAAAAGCCTTCCGTCCGGGGAAAAGATGTTGGTTCCTTTGTCATATGCCATCTGCCCAGGTTGCATTCTTTCAACTCCTTATTAACGGGTGCGTGAAAACAAGGCCGATATAAAGACGTTTAGCAAGGTTCTTCCGCGCGTTCATTTTTTCTTCTTGCGCGGGACTCTGAGTCCGGGGTCCCTGTCCCGGAGCGCGCGGAGGGTTCCGGACGTCCTGAGGGATTTCGACCCTTCGAAAGCCGCCGTTATGGCGGAGACCGTCGCTTCCCTTTCGGAAGGGGAGCATCTGACCACGGCCTTCCCTTTCCCGCAGGTAATCGCTTTGGCGCCGGGGATCGGGGGATCCGCATTCTCAAGCGCAGAGACGATGCCGTCGCGGACGGTGCCTTCGGGCACTTCGAAAGAGATGTAGCGGCGCCTTCCGCGGACGGATTTTACGGTCATGTCGGCGCTCAGCCGTTCATCGGTTATAACGGTTGTCAGGGGTCCCGGAAGCTCTGTCCCGTTTTCGCGTAGTTCTGGAGGGCCTCCGATGCGGAATCGGCATGGTTATTACGAATTTTAAAATAGTAATACTAATATGATGGATGATTATCCATCCACCCTCTGCCATAGCCAGATGTCCGGAGCCCCTCTGCTTGGTATTGCTCAGTATTTAAATCATTATTTGGATGATAAAGCCAATCCAGATTTATGCATATTTTTTTGGTATCCGAAGATCGATTTTTTTCCACAAAAAAACTTGTAGCATTATTACGAAGAATAATTCGGCGATTCAGGTCATTTGAGATGTCTGGCTATGGTAATTTTTAGCCTATCCTAAAAATTTTTTTTATTGGTAGTTAAGAAAGTCTGTATGTCTATCTATAAAATGATTTTTCCGTAGCCCTTATTATACCGTATCAGTTACCCTCAATTGTTCCAAACACCAGTTGGTATACGGAGGCAATGATTTGAGCAAATCGGCATTGGTTATCGGTGGAGGAATCGCTGGAATCCAGGCTTCGTTGGATCTTGCGGACCGCGGTATTCATGTCTACCTGGTAGAGAAAGACCCT
>JAEEJP010000017.1 GCA_016281925.1 Methanomassiliicoccaceae archaeon | reverse complement strand
TGCGAGCTCTTTCGGTGAGGCTACGGCAATGGCCATCAGATCGTTGTATCCTGCTTCGCGGAGTTTCTCTGATATGGCTGGTCCTACTCCTGGTATGTCTTCAAGGGTCTTGTGGGCCATTGTGATTCCTCAGATTGCCATCGGGGAATCGGTATTTAATAGGGGTCAGAGGGGTCGCCGAAAGTGCGAAAGTGGGTATTACCCCTCGGAAACAGGCTGTTCCCGTCACAATCCGAAGGAATGCCAGTCCCAGCTCTCCGCTGAGCAGACTTTGAGCTCCTTATTTTTAAAATCATATATGGACGAATGGGAGGTCTTCCCGGGCGAGGAAAGCATTCTGTCGGCCATGTCCAGCATCCACTCCTTTATCGGCGTGCCGATACCGAAATCCCCCAGCCCGGCCGGGGAATAGTCGCCGTAGCATTCGCTGATCCAGGGGGAATCCCTGCCTCCCGCCGCGTTGGAGCGGGCCGTCCTCCTCAGAAGGTCAGGCACCGAGCCCTCGCCGCGGAGGATGCGGTACCTTTCCAGGCCGACAGGATGGCCGCGGAGGTCGGCGTCCGTCTCGTATCCGGAGACGTGGAAATCCGTCAGGCATGCGGCTTCGTAAACCGTCGTCATCCTGCCGCCGACGAATTCCAGGGCGGCGGAATCCGTCCCGTCGGCCATCAGAAGATGGATCTCCGGGTTGCTGGGAGCGGAATAGATGTCTTTCTCGGACAGGAGCCTCACAGCGGAGCTTACGGAATCCGCATTGTCGAGGAGGAAGCGCACGCAGGTGAGGGCGTTCATCCTCTCCTTTCCCGGGGCGCTCCCGGCAGAACGTCCCTTGTCGTTCCATCCGATGCCGTTCAGGCAGCATGCGAACCCGGAATCGTTGATGCCGTCGGCCATGAGGTATCCGGCCATATCCCCGGACCCGAACGACACCCCGACGGATCTGCGGGGCCCGGCATCCGATCTGACGACCAGGACGTCGTTCCCTCCGGCACCGAAATTCCTTCCGAGGAAGCCGTCCCTGCATACGGCGGAGCAGCCCCGGATCCCGATGCGCATCCCGTCCGTGGTCCGGCGGGCGATCTCCGGATCGATTTCAGATGGGTTTTCGACGACGCGGACCGCCATCTTCGCGCCTCCGACCCGGATTTGCAGGGCGCATCGTCCGACAGGAACCTTGCCGCGAAGCTGGTGGCCGGGACGAATTCGAAGCATCTGTCGTAGACTCTGGTTGTGATGAGCGCCACGAAGTATCCGGTAACCATGGCAGAAACCAGCGTCCCCAATCCGATGTCGGCTATTCTGCCGAGGGAGAGCCAGCATATGGCGGCGGAAATCGCTATGCAGCTGAGGTCGAATGCTGTTTTCACGATCCTGTATCTGATCCTGTATGTTATGACCGCGTCGCGGATGAATATGTCCACCGGAAGCAGGGGGATATAGCATCTCATGAAGAAGGACACGCCGAAGAACAGCAGGATGTGCGCCGCGACGATGTATACGAGGTCCAGATCGGGGGACTGCGGCAGGCCTCCCAGGAGATCCTTCATGAAGCTGAGGAAGACGCTGAAGACCAAGGCGACGGCGATGGAGAAGGCATAGCTGGCGCTGGCTTTTCTGGTCATGAGGATGCACAGCCCGATAAGCACCAGATGATAGACGGCGTTCCAGGCGCCGAAATCAAGCCCGGGGAAGGCATAGCTGAGCATCAGGGGTATGGATGATATCACGGTGGTGCCGTATCCGCTGCTGATGAACAGGCATACCGAAAACGCTACGAGCAGCAGCCCGCACAGGAGCGCCAGCTCGCATGGGAACCTTATCTTTCCGTCTTTTATGGTATCATCCTTGCGATGCGTATTCCCAGCCCGTTGTTAAGGCTGTCCGTCGGTTCTCCCCGAAACCGGTTCCGCATCCGCGTCCGGCCGTCGCATCCGCATCCTGATGAGATCCAGCATCTCCTTCGAAGGTATCCTGCGGATTATCATGTCCTCGGGCATGGGTTCCGCCGGCTTCTCCAGGACTTCCATCGGGCGCCTGGATCTGGCGGATTCCACGGCGCGGTCCAGCTTCCCCTGGCTTTCGGCCTATATTCTGAACAGGGCATCGCCTGCTTCCACGCGGTCTCCTTTCCTGTGGAACAGGTAGATCCCGGCTCCGACGTCGGCGGGAGCGCCGGCTCCCTTCGCGATGGCGACGAGATTGGCTCCGTCTATGGCCTGGACGAACCCTGCCCTCTTGGCGTGGACGTCCTTCCAGAACGGCCCCGGAGAAAGGCTGTCCGATGTCAGGCTCCCGCTTCCGCCCTGGGCCTCCGTTATCTCCAGGAATTTCTTTCTGGCTTTCCCGGACCTGAAGATCTCCAGGGCGCGGGCCTTGCCGTCCTTCTCTCCGGACATCTCCAGTATAATCCCGGCCAATCCGCATGCTTTGTCCACCACGTACGGGTCAGGATCGCGGTTCTCCAGCGCCCTTATGCATTCGACGGCTTCCAGGACGGGCCCTATGGCGCGGCCGATCGGCTGATCCGCCCTGGATACGGCGCATTCCACGTGGATTCCGAGTATGGTCCCGAGGTCTATCATGCTGTCCGAGAACGCTTTGGCGGCGTCCATGTCCGGTATCTTGGATTCCGGCCCCATCGGGATGTCCATCAGGAGATGCGTGGTCCCCAGGGCTATCTTCTTGCTCATTATGGAGGCCATCATCGTCGGCCACGGATCTATGCCCATCGGGCGCTCCGCCTTTATGAATCTGCTTCCGACGGGGGCGTAATCCTCGTTCCCGCAGGCGAAGACGCCGCCGACTTTGGATACGATGCTCCTGAGACGGCCGGAATCCATCTCCACGTCGCAGAAAGTGTCGACGTAGTCCGAGGTCCCGCAGGCGCTGCTGACGGCGCGGGAGGACATCTTGGGGATGACCAGGCCTTCCGAGGCCACTATGGACACGACGATGGGGGTGATCTTGTTCCCCGGGACGCCGCCCAGGCTGTGGAAGTCGAATATGGGCTTCACGCCGAAGTCCACCATGGCCCCCGTGTCCGCCATGGATCTTGTCAGATACGCCACCTCCGACAGGTCCGAATTGTTGACGTTGAACGAGGATACGAACGCGATTATCTCTTTTTCAGACAGGCCCCCGGCCATCACGTCGCATACGATGGAATCTATCTCCTCTTTGTCCAGCTTTCCCCCGTTTATCTTTTTGCGGATGGATCTGATGGATTCCGGCTGTGGGGAATACGACACTTCGACCTCGTCGCCGGATTTCGCCGAGCATTTGTCCATGACCGAGACGGGCATCCAGATGACTCCCCTCTCTATGGAGTTAGATACCATCACGGAGGAGACCGCCGTCCCTTCGAGGGCTATGCGTATGCGGTCGCCGGGGCTGACTCCGATCATGAGACAGTCTTCCACGTTCATCATGGCTATGGGTTCGGACACCGTCAGGTTTGGATCGAGCGCGATGAGCCGCATGCTGCCGAGTAGGCCTATTTTTCGATAAATCGGTTGCCTTCAGGAAAATCACCATTCCGGCAGAGCAAGACCCGCATGAACCGTTATCAATGCGCACCGGCCTTCATATGGCGATGGCATACGGGCTTGGGATAGATACCGGCGGCACGTATACGGATTCGGTCGTCATCGACATGGAAACAGGGCGCATATCCCGCCGCTCCAAGGCGTTGACTACCCGCGACAACCTGGCGGACGGGATAACCGAATCCCTGAGGGGTTTGGGACCGTTGGAGGGCATATCCCTGGTATCGCTCTCGACCACGCTGGCCACCAATTCCATAGTCGAGGGCAAGAGCTGCCGCGTCGGGCTGATCTCTTTGGGGCGGAGATTCGGGCATACCGTCCGCGCCGCGCAGTATGCTTATCTCGACGCGCAGATCGATCTGAAAGGGAAAGTGGCTAAGAGGCTCTCCCAAAGCGAAGCGCGCGCGGCGGTGGAATCGATGCGCGGCAGGATAGATGTCCTGGCAGTCGCCGGCTATATGAGCGTCAGGAATCCCGTCCATGAGGATGCCGTCAGGTCCATGGCGGAGAGGATGCTGGGGATCCCGGTGGTATGCGCCCACGATCTGACTTCGAAGCTGGGTTTCGAGAGGAGGACCAACACGGCGGTCCTGAACGCCGGGCTGATACCGACGGTCATCGAGCTGATCTCCTCGGTCAGATATTCCCTGGACAGATTGGGCGTGGACGCTCCTATGATGATAGTCAAAGGGGACGGATCTGTGATGAACGTGGCTACGGCGATGAGAAGGCCCATCGAGACCGTGATGTCCGGGCCGGCTTCCAGTCTCACGGGCGCCATGGCGTATTCGGGGGCGAAAGATGCCCTGATCGTGGATATAGGCGGCACGACCACCGATCTGGGCATAGTCCGCGGGGGATTCGTGCGCACATTGGACAGCGGCGCGACGGTGGGTGGCCACAGGACCCGCGTCCGCGCGGCGGATGTCAGCACCTACGGCATCGGAGGGGACAGCAGAATCTACCTGGAGAATGGAAGGATAGCCCTTTCGCCGGTGCGCGTGATTCCGATGTGCATCGCGTCCTCCAGATGGAAGCATGTCAGAGAGCGTCTGTCATCGGCGGCGGCAAACGGGGACGGAGACATCGAGCTTTACATCCCAGCATCCAACGCGAGGCGCCGGAGTCTTTCCGGTCATGATCTCGAGTTTATCGGAAACATAAGCGAAGGTCCGTTATCCGTCTCTGAGGTCTCCGCCCAGACCGGGATTCCGGCGGAAAGATTCGGCCTGAAAGAGCTGGAGTCAACGGGATGCATCACAGGGATAGGGCTCACCCCCACAGATTTGCTGGCGGCAGAAGGCACATACCGGGAGTATGACCCGGAAGCGTCCCGCATCGCGGCATCCATTCTCGCGTCCCAAGCGGGCATGGATCCCGGAGCTTTCATAAGCGCCGCGAAGGAGATGGTCGTCGGCAGGATCTGCGGATGCATAGCGGACCATCTGGCCAGAACCGAAGAGGCAGAGGGCGGATTATCCGATCCGAAAACTATAGTGCGTCTCGGGATGCCTATGATCGGGATCGGCGCGCCTGCCGGGGCCTGGCTTCCGAAGGCGGCCGAACATTTCTCCGCGGAGCTGATCCTTCCGGATGATTATGACGTGCGCAACGCCATCGGCGCGATATCCAGCTCCGTGGCCGAGACGGCGGAGGTCCTCGTCCGCGCGGCTTTCCAGGATTTCTCGGAGAATCCGGAATGCATCGTGTACAACGGTACGGATGCCTTCGACTTCCAGTGCAAAGACGATGCGATGGAATTCGCCAGAGCGGAAGCCGCGAGGATAGCCTCGGCCAGGGCGATGGAAGCGGGAGCTCAGGACGTGGTTCTGGAATACAGGGTGGAAGAGACCTGCGTCAACATGAAAGGGGACGGGAGCAAGGTCTTCAGAGGGGCTACGGTGCTGGCCAGAGCATCCGGCAGGCCAGTGATGCATTGGTTCGACTGAGAATATCTGGGCCGCGGAATCCGTCCCCAGATTCCGTTCCGAATGGTTCGGCACTATAGTTCTATCAGGAAAAATCCCGGGCATCCGCTCGGCAAATATAGCACTATAGTATGAAACAGAATGCAGTTCCGCTTATGCGTAAAAAGACGGCCTCCCCATGCCGGAGAGGCCGGTGTTTTCAGAGATACCTGCCCTGCTTCATCCTTTCCAGGGCGATCTTTATGCGTTCCACCGGTTCGGTGACGGTCATCCTGATGTATCCCTCGGCGGATTCCCCGAACCCTGATCCCGGGGTCACGATGACTCCGATGTCGATCATCTTCTGGGTGAACTCCGACGAGGACATGCCGCAGTCGAACCACACGTAGAACGTCCCTTTCGGCATCGTGACGTCGAATCCCAGGTCTCTGAGGCCGTCGACCAGCGTCTTCCTCCTTTCGGCGTACACCGCCATGTTGTCGGCGATCTCCTTGGGGGTCTCTCCGTGTCCGCCGTACATGCTCAGAGCTTCTATACCCGCCTTCTGTATGAAAATCGGCGCGCCGGAGTCTGTCTGGCCCTTGCATTTCTTCAGGCCGGCGATGAGGTCGGGGTGTCCGACGGCGTATCCGAGCCTGAACCCGGTCATGTTGAACGTCTTCGAGAAAGAGCCGAACTCTATGCAGTCCGGTCCTGCCTGAAGCGCGGAAGGCGCCCTGTATCCGTCGTAGCACATCTCGGAATAGGCGTTGTCGTAGCACAGAATCGTCCCGTTGCTCTGGCACCAGCCGTAGACCTTCTTCAGGTATGCGAGGTCGCAGGTGGCTCCGGTGGGGTTGTTGGGGTAGTTCAGGTAGAGCATCCTGGCGTTCTCCGGGCACTCGTCCACGTCCAGGAGCCATCCCTTCTCCGCCCTGAGCGGGACCTTGACGCATTTCGCCTCGTTGAAGATGGTCGCCGCGCCGGAGTATACGGGGTATCCGGGCGAAGGCGCTATGATGGTCTCCCCCGCGTTCACGAACGCCTGGGCGATGTTGAATATAGCCTCTTTGGATCCGATGGTGACGCACACCTGGGTGTCCGGATCCACTTTCACGCCGTATCTCTTCCCGTACCATTCGGCCACCGCAATGCGGAGATCCCTCTCCCCCGCCGACGACGAGTATTTCTGGTTGGCCGTCACGCTGGCCTCCTCGCGCATCCTGTCGACGATGCGTCCCGGCGTGGGGAGGTCCGGGTCCCCGATGCCGAAGTCGATCATGTCCCATCCGGCGGCTTTCTTCTCCGCCGAGAGCTGCTCCAATCTCACGAAGAGATATGGGGGTATCTGCCTGAGCCTGTTGGCCTGTTCGAATTTCATATCAATACCTCAGATGCTTCCCTCGAACACGAGCTCGGCCGGGCCCTCCATGAGAACGTATCCCAGGTCCCTGCCGACCGTAATCTTAAGCCATCCGCCGGGGAGGCGGACGTCCACCGGCTCTCCGAAAGGCACCAGGCCGTTGAGGGCGGCCGCCACCGTCGAAGCGCAGGCTCCGGTGCCGCAGGCGAGGGTCCAGGCGGCGCCTCTTTCGTAAACTCTTATATGTATCTTCCCGTCCGCGACCTCGCAGAATTCCACGTTGGTCTTCCGGGGGAAGAAAGGATGGGACTCGAGGATCGGTCCCAGCCTGTCGACGGTCCTGCCGTCCAGCGGGCTGAACGTGATGAAGTGGGGGTTGCCCATGGACACCGCGCTGGCTTCGAATCTGACTCCGCCGGCCTCGAAGGGCTGCCCGATGAACCTTCCGTCCCTGTCGATGGGGATCTTCCTTCCTTCGAGGATGGGCGCCCCCATGTCGATTCTGACCGTGCGCGCCTTCCCGTTCTCGGCGGATATTTCGGCCTTCAGGTCTCCGGCGAGGGTATGTACGGTGAATGTTTCCTTGCTGACGATCCCGAAGTCGTAGGCGTGCTTGGCGACGCATCTTATCCCGTTGCCGCACATCTCTGCCTCGCTGCCGTCGGCGTTGATTATGCGCATGGTTATGTCCGTCCCCTCTCCGGGGAGGACATAGAGCACGCCGTCGGCGCCTATGCCGAAATGGCGGTCGCAGGCCTTCCTGCACCATTCCGCGTCGATCTCCAGGCCGCCGTCCGTGCCGTCCAGCAGGATGAAGTCGTTCCCGATCCCCTGATATTTCCAGAACCTCATTTCCTGAGCCTCTCGGGTATGATCTGGTGCCTCCACTGCTCCTCGACGGTCTCCGCCTCGCGTATGAGCTCGGCTTTCCCATCGTTCACGAGGACCTCGGCGCACAGCGGCCTGGAATTGTAGTTGCTCGACATGGAGAACCCGTACGCTCCGGCGTTGTACACCGCGACGATGTCCCCCTCCGTTGGGTCGGGGAGCACGCGGTCGTGCGCAAGGTAGTCTCCGGTCTCGCAGATCGGCCCTACCACGTCGTACTTGGCGGTGCATGCCTTCCCGAATTTGTTGGCCAGCGCTACGTAATGGTACGAATCGTACATCGCGGGCCTGATGAGGGTGTTGAATCCCGCGTCGCATCCGACGTATTTCTTGGTCCCGGCGTCCTTGACGTCGTTCACTCTGGTGAGCAGGACGGTGGAATCGCAGATTATGTACCTTCCGGGCTCCAGGATCAGCGTCCCGATGCCGGTCTCCTCCGTTATCATGTCGGTGATCACCGAGGCCAGCTCTTCCACGTCCATCTCCTCCTCCTGAGGCCTGTACGGGACGCCGATTCCACCGCCCATGTCGATGAAGTCAAGGTCTATGCCCAGCTCGGCGATCTCGTCTGCCAGGCCGATAAGCACTTCCATCATTTCCGAGAAGGGCTCCGCGGACTGCCCGCCGGAGCCTATGTGGGCGTGTATCCCCTTTATGTCGAACCCCAGGTCCTTCGCCCTGGCGTAGGTTCCGACGACTTCGTCCAGCGGGATCCCGAACTTGGCGCCTTTGTTGCCGGTTATGACCTTCGCGCCGTGGCCGGAGCCGACTCCGGGGGTGATCCTGAACGATACCGGATATCCCGGCGCGATCTTGGCCAGCCTCTCCATCTCGGAGACGGAATCCAGGTTGATCATGACCCCGAGATCGGAGACTTCCTTGAGCTCCCTGTCGCTGACGTTCACGCCGGTGTACATGATCCTGTCGGGGGTGAACCCGGCTTTCAGGCAGGTCCTGACCTCCCCGATGGATACGGCGTCGATGCCGGATCCCTCCTGCTCCAGTATCCTGAGGATGGCAAGGTTGGTGTTGGCCTTGCAGGCGTAGTGGATCCTGGTGTCCATGAACCTGGAGAAGGCGCCGTGAATCCTCCTGTAGTTCTCCCTGACCCTCTGCTCGTCGGTCACGTACACGGGGGTCCCGAACTCCTCGGCGATGCTGGCGGCCGATACCCCGCCGATCATCATCTGCCCGTCTCTGCTTTCGAATTCGCGCATCATCTTATCAGCTCATGTATTTGCTGTGGAGGATCTTCACCACGTCGACGACTTTTCCCATTGGGACGACGAAATTCAGCGAGACTTCGGACGCGCCCTCGGAGATCATCTCCACGTTGGCGTCCGCCTCCTTGACGGCGGAGAATATGTCCCCGCAGACGCCGCACTTGTCCAGGAGGTTGTCCCCGACGGCGCAGATGAGGGCGACCCCGCTTTTCACGTCGATCTTCTCGATGTCGTACCCTTCGATGCTGTTGATCTGCCTCAGGGTGGTCTTCACGTCGGTGCTGCTGACCAGGAAGGCGACGGTGGACAGCGAGGTGGATATCGAATAGATTATGGCGTCCGCCGCGGCGACCATCTCGATGAGCTTCGCCACCATGGCCGGCCTGTAGGCCATCTCCGCCGAGCTGATGGTTATGATCGAAAGGTCGGTCTTGGCCGCCACGCTCCTGAGGAGGTCGTTCTTAGGCTTCCTGAGGTGGTGGATCAGAGTCCCGGGCTCCTCCGGCTTGAAGGAGTTCCTGACCTTGAGCGGGATGTGCCTCATCCTGACGGGCTCGATGGTCCTGGGATGGAGGACTTTGGCTCCGAAATAGGCGAGCTCGGCGGCCTCGCCGAAGTTCATCTCGTCTATCTTCTTGGCGTCGGGGACTATCCTGGGGTCGGCGGACATGAATCCGTCCACGTCGGTCCAGATCTCCAGCATGTCGGCGCCGATGGCGTTGGCCACCACCGCCGCGGCGTAGTCGGAGCCTCCCCTGCCGAAGGTCAGCGGCCTGCCGTCGGGAGTGATCCCGTAGTATCCGGTTATGACCGGGAGGACCCCCATGGAGAGCAGCGGCCTGACCCTCATCCCCATCTCCGCCTCCGTCTTCGGGAGGTTGGCCGAGCCGTTGAGGGGATGCCCTTCGGCGACGACCCCGGCGTCCTCCGACGTCATGGCCCTGGCGTCGATGCCCATGCCTTTCAGCACGTGGGCAAGAAGGAGGGTGGAGAAGCGCTCCCCCTGGGACACCACGCAGTCCTTGTAATACGGGTCCGACCTGTCGGCCATCACGGCCTTCTCGAACCCGGCCATCCTTCCGTCGAACTCCGCCATGAACGCTTCCATGGCTTCGCCTTCGAACAGCTTCTCGGCGGCCGTGAGGTGCTTGTTCGCGAACTGCTCCTTGACGGATTCGATGTCGATTTTGTCGCTCTCGACCACGGAAACGAGGAAGTTCGTGACTCCCGACATGGCCGAGGCGACCACTATCCTTTCGCCTTCGGTGTTGGACACTATTCCGGCGACTCTTCTCAGGGCTTCGGGGGAACCTACGCTGGTGCCTCCGAATTTCATTACTGTGATCATCTTATGACCTCTGCAAAATGGATGGGGCGCGGGCCGGAACCCGCTTGGTTTCAGAGCAGCCCCAGATCCCTCATGACAGGCTCCACGACGGCCCTTCCCTTCCCGGAGAGGGGCGTAAGAGGCAGCCTGGGGGTTTCGGTGCCGTATCCCATGCGGCTCATCACATACTTGATGGGGATCGGGTTGGTCTCGCAGAACAGCGCGTTGAACAGCGGGAAAAGCTCGTTGTGCAGCTGCATCGCGGTGTTGAACTCCCCCTTGCGGGCCCTGCCGACCATGTCGGACATCAGGCCGGGGCAGCAGTTGGCGGCGACGGATATCACTCCGTCCGCTCCGAGGCTTATCAGGGGCACGGTTATGCTGTCGTCTCCGCTGAGGACTTCGAATCCTTCCGGCCTGCGGGCCAGGATGGACTGGATCTGCGTCATGTTCCCGCTGGCTTCCTTGACCCCGGCGATCCCGGGGAGCTCGGCGAGAGCCATCAGGGTGTCGACGTTGACGTTGCATCCCGTCCTTCCGGGGATGTTGTACACTATGACCGGGCAGCTGATATTGCGGGATATCTGCTCGTAATGCTTGTAAAGCCCTTCCTGAGTGGGCTTGTTGTAGTAAGGGGTGATGGAGAGAATCCCGTCCACGCCGAGGTCGGCCGCCTTCCTGCTCAGGTCCACCGCTTCTGACGTGCAGTTGCTCCCGGTGCCGGCCAGGATCTTGGCCCTCTTGGACTGGTCCCTGACTATCTCTATCACGTGGATGTGCTCCGCGTGGCTGAGGGTGGCCGACTCTCCCGTGGATCCGCAGGGTACGAGGACATCGACGCCGTTCTCCTCTTGGAAGTCGACGAGCCTTCTGAGCGCATCCTCATCTATCTCTCCGTACCTGTCGAATGGCGTCACTATCGCCGTTCCAGTTCCTGCAAACATGTTATGCCTCCCCGAAATGCTCCTTGAGTATCAGGCGCGTGCGCGTGCTGAGTATGTTGTCGTAGCGCCTGACGCGTTCGATTATCTCGTTCAGATGCTGGGATGACTCGACGTCTATGATAGCTATGATGTCCTGGTCCCCAGTGACCTCGAACACCTCGGTGACCCCTTCGTATCCCGCCAGCTCCCTGGCGATCTGCTGGGTGTCCGTGTTCACGTCGATCCTTATCTCCACGAGCGCCTTGACGTTCTTGGAACTGGTTTTGATGGTGAATCCCCTGATCACGCCCTCTTCGGTCATCCTGTGGACTCTGCTGCGGACGGTTCCCTCCGATACCCCCAGCTGGTTCGCGATCTCGACGAAGGGGCATCTGGAATCCTTCTTCAGGATCTCTATGATTTTTTTGTCGAGGTTGTCTATCATAAGGCCGGCATCCTGCTCACTGAGCTCGTCCGACGTAAATCAATTTTGTTATTTAAATCATGGTAAATCGTTATCGCCATGACGGAATCCATAAACGTCATGGCGTAAAACGGGGTAAGAGGTTTGGCATTCTGCGGAATTCGCAGAACTCAGTCGTAGTTGTCTCCGGGCTTCTTCCTCCCGTCCGCATTCATGATGGTCACTTCGTACTTGGTGTACGGTATTTCGACCCCGTTCTCCTTGAACAGCTCGAACATGCGCTCCCTCAGCTCGCCGGCGTAGGTCCCGCTGCTGTCGAAATCGTCGACGTAGGCGGCCAGCCTGATCTCTATCCCCGAGTCGAGGAAATTGGTGAGCCTGGTGGAGGGCGCGGATCTGGTGTCGCTTATGACCACGTGGGGGTGCTCGTTCGCCGCCTGGACCATCAGCTTCTTGGCCAGCTCCAGATCGGCCTCGTACGCCACAGACATGTAGACGTAGATCCTGACGTCGTTGGTCTCCTTGGTGACGTTGGATATGGTCGCCGACGTGAGCACGTTGTTCGGCATGGTGATGGTCTGGTCCACCTCCCAGGTGTACAGCTCGGTGAACATCAGCTTGACCTCCTTCACGATGTAGACCGTGCCGTTGACCTTGATGTAGTCGCCCCTCCTGAACGGCCTGGTCGCCAGGAGCACTATCCCGCTGAAGAACTGGCTGAGGACGTTCTGGGCGCCCATGGTTATCCCCAGGGTGACTACCCCTGCGCTCATCAGTATGCCTGCGAGATCCACGCCGAAGGATGCCAGGATTATGGTGACCGCGATCACGGTTATTATGAGCCGCCCGATCATCTTGAAAAGGGGCACCAGCGAGGAATCGACGCCTTCCACCTCTATGTCGTCCATCCCTTTGAACAGGACGTGAAGGACGAAAACATAGATGTGCCATGCCAGCAGCGATCCGATCACGACATAGGTGAGCGTCGAGACCGCTCCGATGATATAGCAGACCCCCGGGCTGGCCCCGACTATCTGCGCGCACAGGTTCAGCGAATACACGAACATCAGGAACGCCGTGGTTTTGGCGACGGACCGCTTGAACTGGACCTTCTCCCTTTCGCTTACGTTCCCCTTGGCGAGCCTGGTGAGCAGCGGCACCACCGCATAGCATATCATCACGTTCAGGATCAGCAGGACGGCCATCGTGACGAGCGATGCGAACCACGGCTCGCCCAGCGGCCCGTCCAGGGTGTTGGGGAACAGACCGAAGAATTTGTTGTACTGGTCGTCCGAATTGTATGTGGACGTGATTTTCAGCGTTATGTCGATCTTCTCGGTGAACGTCCCGGTTCCGCTGAGGCTCTGGACCTTTATCTCGAAGGGTATGACGTACTGCCCGCTTTTCACATACTCCGCGGTTTTGATCGTGATCTTCTCGGACGCGTATTTCCCGGAGGCGGCATCCATGCTTCCCGAGCTCGGAACGACGGAGGCCACGTCTTTCAGCGAGGATTCTTTGAGTACCGCGGCTATGATCTCGGACGAATTGTTGGTCAGATATATGATGCAGGTCGCGGACGAATTGCTGTTGATGCTTATCGAAGGCATATGCGTCGGATCCGCGGAATCGTATCCTATCTGAGGTATGCTGACGCGGAATTCGTTCTCGGACAGCCCTTCGGAAGGGACCAGCGGCATGGCGGCGATGAGAGCAAGGGTCAGCACCGCCAATGCCGCGGCCGTTTTAATGCGCATGGAAACAGGATATTGCTGGTATATATCAAAATGTCCGATGGTTGCGCCGATGTATTGGGAGATCTTTCTTTGGGCCGCATGCATCATCGCGGCCGCATCGGCTCTGTTTTCCGCCGCGGTCTCCGATCTGCGCACCCGCGAGGTCGGCGATAGGCATTGGGCGATCATCTGCGCCGCGGGGATCCCGTGCTCTGCCGCCGCGCTGGCGGGAAGCCTGCCCGCCATGCCGGTCGCGGTCTCGGCCGCCTCGTCGGCGCTCATGGCCGCGTACGTCCTTTCCGAGAGGATGGGCGGGCATTGGGCTCTGGCGGCTTCGCTGGTTCTTTCGGCCGCCTCGTATCTGATGTGCCCGCAATGCCCCGGCAGGGAGGCGCTGATGTCTCCCGCAGCTTCTTCGGTCCTTTTCCTGGTCATGTATTATTCCGGGATCCTGGCGGGCGGCGCCGACGCCAAGGCTCTGATATCGCTTTCGCTGGCGTTCCCGGCTTATCCCGCGATCCCGTGGCTCCCTCTGCTCTGGGCGCCGCATCTTCCCGCGTCCGCCGTCCTTTCGTTTCCCGTGTCCGTGCTGGCGGCCGCGGCCATGCTTACCCTGATTCCGATGGCGCTGATAGGGTTCAGGAACGCTTCGGAAGGAAGATTCGGGCCAAGGATGCTCACCGAATACCCTATGCTCCTGAGGGACGCCGAGAACTCCTATGTTTGGCCGGCCGTGGACGTGGAAGGCGGCGAGCTGGTCCGCCGCAGGCCGGATGCCGACGTCGGAAGCGTTTATGCCAGGCTGAAAGCGGAAGGGATAGAGGAGATCCCCGTGACGCCCATGGTCCCGTTCGTAGTGCCGATAGCGGCCGGGTTCGCGGCGGTCCTGGCCGCAGGGAATCCTCTGTTCGCATTGGTATGAAAAAGGTAGAGCCGGGCTGCGGACGGCTTCCGGATCTTGTCCGATCCCGTCTCTTGGACATTCGTATGACAGTGCAGTATAAAACCTTATTGGATGTATGCTCCATATTTATTTCTGAACACTTTGTTCATTAAAATATACAATCAGATGTCACAGCCTGATGTTCATCCTGTGGCGGCACGCGGCGCATCTGTCCCCGTCGAGTGATACCGGATCCACGAGATATCCGAGCCTCTTGATGACCGTGGCCCCGCATTCCGGGCAGTAGGTGTCGTCGGCGCTGTCGGTCAGGGTGTTGCCTACGTAGGCGTAATTGAGGCCGGCCTCCATCGCCATGTCCCTGCAATGCATCACGGTCTCCACCGGGGTCCACTGGACGTCCATCATCTCGTTGTCGGGGTGGAACCTGGTGAAATGCACCGGCACGTCTTCCGAAAGGCTGTCTCTGACCCAGCGGCAGAACTCCTCTATCTCCCCGTCGGAATCGTTGTATCCGGGGATCACCAGGTACGTGAGCTCCAGATGCACCCCGCATCCGTGGACTATTTCCGCGCTCCTCAGCACGTCTTTGAGGTGGGCCCCGCACACTTTCATGTAGAATTCGTCCGTGAATCCTTTGATGTCGATGTTCATGGCGTCCGTCACCCTGCAGAGCTCCCTGAGGGGCTCCTCCGATACGAGGCCGTTCGTCACCAGGATCAGCTGGAGCTCCGGGTCGGCCTTCATGACGTCCATGATGTATTCGAACCAGATCATCGGCTCGTTGTAGGTGAACGCTATCGCATCCTGCTTCTCGTTGCGGCAGAGGTTGACTATCTCGTCCGGCTTCTTGTAGGTGCTGCGCTTCTTTCCGGACGGAAGCTGGGAGATGGCATAGTTCTGGCAGTGCTTGCAGCTCATGTTGCATCCCACGCCGCCGACGGAGAAGCATCTGGATCCCGGCCTGTAATGGTACAGCGGCTTCTTCTCCACGGGATCCACGCACAGAGAGGACACTTTCCCGTAGGAATAGGCCACCAGCATGTCCTCGTCCGCCCTGCGGGATCCGCATCTGCCGTAGTTTCCCACGGATATCCTGCAGTTATGGGGGCACAGCCTGCATATGTACGAGTCCCCGCTTCTTTCGTAGTACCTGGCTTCCACGCGTTCGTTAATAACGGCCATTTGAGATGACGCTCCTTTCTCCGTTCTCCATGAGCTCGGCTTTCCCGCTGCCGTTCACCAGCCCTATGATAGAAAATTCAGTTCCGGATTCGTAAATCTTTCCTATCTTGCCCCTGTCGGCGGTGAACAGGAGCTCATATTCCCCTCCGCAATCGAAGAGCAGCTTCCTGAGGGGGACTTCCGCTTCCTCCGCGATCTCTTCCACGTAGTCTTCGCGGGGGACGAACTCCATCTCTATCTCCATTCCCACGCCCGACATCGAGCAGATCGCGTTCAGGGCGGTTCCGAGGCCGTCCGAAAGGTCCATGCACGAGGATACGGCCCCGCATCCGGCCAGAGCCATGCCCTCCGCGACCCTCGGGACGGGAGTGTACAGGCATGTCTTCGCATCTTCGGCTTCGATTCCGAGGTCCAGGGCCTCCAGCGCCGCCGCGGGGCCTCCGACCGGCCCTGTTACGGCCACGAAATCCCCCGGAACGGCTCCGCTCCTGAGCATGGGCTTCCTGTCGTCCATGCATCCCAGGGCGGTTCCCGCCACGGCGCCCGGCCCGGGTTTGGTGTCCCCTCCGACGATCCCGGTGCCGCAGAACTCCGCGCACTGGTCTATGCCGCTCATGATGTCGTATGCCGCCTGGGCTTCCAGATCAGGCGGGAGAGCCAGCGCGGCTAAGAAGCCTATGGGTCTGGCTCCCATGGCGGCGAGATCGCTGAAGTTCACGGCGGCGGCGTACCATCCGAACTGCTCGTAGGTCATGCCGGCGGGGAAGTGCCTGTCGAAAGTGACGATGTCCGTGGTCGCCACGATTCCTTTCTCGACGACGGCGGCGTCGTCCCCGGGGCCCACCCGGCCTTCCGGCCTTATGAAACTTCTGAAATCGTCGATGAGCTGGCGCTCGCCGATATCTCCTATCAGGGGCATCGGCCGGGGAATCCATGCTCCCCGTTAAAAGGTTGTCCGGGGCTTACTAAACGCGCATCTTATTAAGCGGTGCACTGTTCGGAGGTCAGATAACATGATGATCGACGTGAAATACGGGAAGGACGGCGTCCAGAGAGTGGACATTCCCGACGCCAACTACCTAGGCACATTCTATCCCAAAGACGTTGTCTGCGGGGATCCGGACGAAGTCATAGGGGAGTCGATCGGCAGCCCCATCGGATGCGGCTCCCTGGAGGAATTCCTCGAGGGCGGCAAGGACATCGTCTTCATCGTGAACGACGGGACCCGCCCAACCCCCACCGCCAAGGTCCTCGACGCGCTTTCCAAGAGGATGGACCTCAGGAAGGCCAGATATCTCATAGCAACCGGCACCCACAGGGATATGACCCAGGAGGAATACGATTTCGTCTTCGGATCCCATTATGCCGAGCTCAAGGACCGCATAATCTGCCACGACGCCAAGAAGTCGGAGTGCGTCAACCTCGGCACGTCCAAGAACGGCACCCCTATGGAAGTAAACAAGATTGCCGTGGACGCCGACCGCCTCGTCATAATCACCTCCGTCGAGCCCCACTACTTCGCCGGATACACCGGGGGGAGGAAGTCCTTCCTGCCGGGGGTGGCGTCCTTCAGGACCGTCGAGGCGAACCACAGGCTGGCCATGAGCATGGAGGCCCAGTCCCTCGCCTTGGAGGGCAACCCCGTGCACGAGGACATGATGGACGCGCTCGCGGTCGTGAAAGGCAAGAAGATATTCTCGATCCAGATGGTCCTCGACAGGCACCAGAACATCTACAAGGTGGCGTCCGGAGACCTCAACGCCGCATTCGAACGCGCGGTGGGATGGGCCAACGAAGTGTTCTCCGTGGCCATACCCGAGAAAGCAGACGTCGTGATATCCGTCGCCCCCTACCCCATGGACGTGGACCTGTACCAGTCCCAGAAAGCTCTGGACAACGGCAAATGGGCTCTGAAGGAGGGCGGAAGGATCGTGATGGTCTCCAAGTGCAGAGAAGGCATCGGCAACGCCACCTTCCTGACCCAGCTGTCCTCTTCTCCCGACCCCAGGAAGGTCCTGGAGAACCTGAAGGCGGAATACAGGCTGGGATACCACAAGGCGGCCAAGATGGCCGAGATCGCCACGTGGGCGGTGATATGCGCGGTCACCGACCTGGACCCCGAGATCCTCAGGAAAGCGAATATAACCCCGTATCCCACCGTCGCAGACGCGGTCGCCGACGCGCTGGCCAAGAACCCCTCCGCGAAAGTCATCGTCCTCATGGACGGCAGCGTAACCATACCGAAGGTGGCAGAATGACTTTCGAAGCCGACAAGCTGGAGGCGGTCAGGAAAGCCGTCAACGTCTGCACCATGTGCGGGTTCTGCAAGAGCGTCTGCCCGTCGTTCAAAGCGATCGGCTGGGATTCCGCCCTGTCCAGGGGACGCATAGTCCTCACGTACGGGCTTCTGAACGGCGATCTCCAGCCGGACGAGTCCCTGGTCAGGAACATGTACACCTGCACGACCTGCGCGGACTGCGTCAGGAGATGCCCGTCCAAAGTCGAGATAGTCGACATCATAGAGATGTGCCGCGCCGATCTGGTGAAGAGCGGAAACATCCTCCTGAAGCACAAAGCCATGTGCGACAGCATACTGTCCGACGGCAATCCCTTCGGGGAGAAAGCCTCCAGGCGCGAAGCCCTCGGCAAAGAGCCCCATAAAGCGAAGGTCGGGTATTTCGTCGGATGCACCGCCACCTACAGGTCCAAGAAGACCGCGGAAGCGACCTTCTCCATCCTGGACAAGCTCGGCGTCGATTACACCACGGTGGACGAGGTCTGCTGCGGATCCGTCATGCAGAGGGTCGGCTGGCCCCAGGAAGACGTTACCGTCCTCATGAAAAAGAACGTGGAGGCCATCCGCGCCCTCGGGATCGAGACTCTGGTCCTCGCCTGCGCAGGGTGCTACAGGATGTTCAAGATCGAATACCCCAAATATGTGGACGTCCCGTTCAAAGTGCTCCATATCACCGAGTTCCTCGCCGGCCAGGACCTGAAGCTGAAGCCGATGGAAGGCGTCGTCGCCACCTACCACGATCCCTGCCATCTCGGAAGGCATTGCGGAGTCTACGAAGCCCCCAGGGAAGTCATCAGAAAGATCCCGGGGCTGGACTTCAGGGAGATGGAATACAACCGCGCCACCAGCCATTGCTGCGGCGGAGGCGGAGGGGTCAGGTCTGCGTATCCCAAGGAATCCATGGACATAGCCGAGACCAGGCTGGACGAAGCATCGTTCGCCGACGTCATCATAACCACGTGCCCGTTCTGCGTCAACAACCTGGCTTCCGCCAAAGGGGACAGGAAGATCGAAGTGAAGGATCTCGTGGAGATCATCGACGGGCTGCTTTGAGCATGGAATTCCAAAGAGCCTCCCTCCGGGGAGGTCCCATGATAATGGGCATCCTCAACGTGACGCCCGATTCTTTTTCCGACGGCGGCGTATGGTCGGATCCCCGCGCCGCCGCCCGCCATGCCTTCGAGATGGAGGACCAGGGGGCAGGGATCATCGACGTCGGAGCGGAATCCACCCGCCCCGGTTCCTCCCCGGTATCCGCCGAGGCGGAGATATCCCGTCTGGCGCCCGTTCTGAGGGAGATCGTCCCGTCCCTGAGCGTGCCGGTGTCGGTGGACACCATGAAAACCGCCGTGGCCAGGAAGGCCGCCGATCTGGGCGCCGACATAATCAACGACGTCAACGGCCTCAGGGATGCCGGGATGCCGGAGCTGTGCGCGCAGACCGGCATGTGCGCCATAATAATGCATAATCCATGCGGCCCCGGCGATCAGCATTCGGTCCTGATGGGGGACGGATATATGGAGGAGATACGCCGTTTCCTCCGGGAACGCGCCGCCGCGGCTTCGGAGGCGGGCATCCCCAGGCAGAAGATAGCGCTGGATCCCGGCATAGGGTTCGGGAAGACCCCGGAGCAGAACCTTATGATACTCCGCAATTCCCGTTATTTCTCCGGCGGGTACCCGGTGCTGATGGCCTCCTCCAGGAAGAGGTTCCTTTCCCTCGCTTATCCCGGTATGGACCGCGAGGAGGCTTCGGCCGAGGCGGCCTGGGAATCCGTCAGATGGGGGGCGGACATGGTCAGGGTCCACGACGTAGCCCGGACGGCCGCGAGGCTCAGACAGAACCGATGAGTGCATCCAGCTCCTCTTTGGCCCATTCAACCTTTCTTCCGGCGGCATCCGACAGGCATTCCTTCGCTTTTTCCGGATCCTTTCCGGTGCCTCTGCCGTCGCGGTAAGCTCTTCCGAGGAATCCCATGGCTATCGCGCTGTGGCCGGCGAATCTCTCGGCCTTCTCCACGAGGATGTCGGGATCCGAATCCCAGAGAAGCTGCATATATTCCTGGACGGCCCATTTCACGTCCCTGACGGACGCCTCCTCCAGCCACATCTCGGCCGTCTTCACGTCTTTCATGACGCCTTCGCCGTTCTTATATGCCCTCCCGACGAACCCTATCGCTTCGTTGTTCCCCTGCGAGGCATATCTTTCCGCGGCCTCCAGCATCTTCCCGTAGTCTCCGGAGCCCCTCAGCATGCCCAGGTATTCGGTCTGCGCCCAGTCGACGCCGTTCTCTGCGGACGATTCGATCAGCTTCCAGGCTATTTCGGAGTCGGCCTTTCCGTCCGTCCTGTCGCGCCAGATCTTTCCCATGACGCCGTCGAGCTCGGCTTCCAGCATCGGGTTGTTGGCCCAGTTCTTGAAGCGCATCGCGCTCTTTATGCTGAGGTCCGCGTCGCCGGTCTTTTCGAGCTGATTGTACACGCGGCTGACGGAGTTCTTCCTCGATTTCATTTTCCTGCGGCGCATCGCCTCGATCTGCGCGCTGAATTCCATGAACCTGCGGTCCAGGGATTCCTCCAGGCCGGGGATCCCGCTTATGATGTCGTCGATGCAGGCATAAGCGTAATCGTAGTACTCCTGGACGTAATGGGCGGGGGAATCTCCCCACATCTGCCAGGCGTCGCTGATGATGTCCGGAGGCATGCGGACGAACTGGCATCCCAGATTCTCGAGGAACATCCTGAAGTATCTGTCGATTGTTCTGTTCATCGATTCCGATTCCAGGGTGCGGTTCAGGCGGACGTTCCCGAAGTGGTCCATGCGCCATATGGCCTCCTTCTGCTGGAGCAGTATTACTTTGTCCCCATATCTCTTCCTTATGAAATCGCAGGCCGCTTCGACCATCATAGGCGTATCCGGGATGTCGTCGATCCTGATCTTGCGGAGGGATCTCAGTTTGGCGCCTCTTCTCCGGATTGCCCTGCGCATTTCCCTCTCGGTGGTCGTGTTCGCCAGGAAATAATGCGTCTTCCCGCCGTATTCGGCTTCCCAGTATTCGTAGGAGACCGTCCTGAGCTCCAGGATCAGCCATTCGGACCCGGATCTCAGGAGGCCTTCCTCGCAGGTCCTGTTCAGGTCGTCCAGCTTGCGGCGCCTGAGATATCTGGTCTTCCCTTCGACGTCGGAATCGGTGAGGCGCTTGCTTTCCTCCACGCGCTCGTCGTCGGCGAAACCAGGCAGCGACGGGCGGGTATATTTTCTGACTTCGTATTCGCGGCGGTTGGCCAGGCCGAGCACGTCGCGCGCTATGCATACGCCCAGCACGTCCAGGGGAGGCTTTCTCTCCGGCACGCCCTGCTTTTTTGAGCAATATCCGTCGTCCGGCATCATTGATCCCACATCGACATTTTTTCGGGGTTTCTTCCAGCTTTGGAAAGCCACTTCTTCGATTCCTCTTCGTTCTTCGGCAGCCCGGTCCCGTCTTCGTAGGCCCATCCGAGGAATTCCATGGCGTCCCTGTCGCCTTCCGAAGAATATTCGTATGCTCTCGATACCATCTCCAGCAGGGCGTCCGGGGATCCGTCCTCCCACAGGGCTGACAGCAGCTCCCTCCTTGCCCAGCGCACTCCCGAATCAGCGGATTTCCTGAAGAGGTAGACCGCTTTTTTCATGTCGGCCTTGCCGTCGTCTCTTTCGCGCCAGACTATGCCGATCCGGCCCCCTATCTCCGCCTTCAGCATCTCGCTTTTCGCGGCCATCATCTTCCTGAGAAGCATCGCTAAGGTTCCGTCCCAGTCGGCCGCGGCTTCCTTTTCCTCGTCGACTTTCGCGAGGAACGAAGCGGACGAGAGGAACGGGGCTCTGCGGGCGGCATCCATGTAATCGGCCACTCCCAGCCCCAGTTTTCTGAGCTCTCTTCCGGCCTCGGGGTTTCCGCTTGTTATCGTTCTGATGCAGTCCCTGGCGTACGCGTAGAATCCTTCGCTGTAGCGAGGCATGCAGTCGCTGTCCTTCCCGCGGCCTATTATGTTCGAGGGGGTGCGTATGCAGCGGCATCTCAGGGATGCGGTGAGCTCCGAAGAGCACAAGTTCGCGTCTCCGGCTCTGCGGGCCGCATCGGGGTCGCCGGCGAGGACGACGTTCCTTCCGGGCGTGGCGATCCATTCCGGATCCCTCAGATCGAAGGCGATGACGTTCCCGCCGTAGTTCTCTTCCGCGAAGGCGGAAAGATCCAGCATATACCTGCCGAGATCCGGGATGTCTGTGAATCCTATCCTATGGACGGCTCCGTTCTCTTCCGCCAGCTTCAGGCTTCTGACGGTCGATCCGGCGCACGGAACGTACTTTATCATGCCGTTTCCGCCGGCTACCTCGTAATGGTCGCAGGCTATGGATCTGATGTCTATGGCCAGCCACTCCGACGGGTACGCAGGAGGCTCCAGCTTCCCGGCGCCGAATTCCGCCCTTATGACGTTCCCGATGCCGAAACCGCAGATCAGCATCGTCTCAAGGATGGCTCCGTCCGGGGCGCCCCCCAGAATATCGAAAACGATTTTTTCGTCGGTATTTCCGTCCATCTGCATCCTCCGGAACGCTGTGTGCGGCTCTCTATCTTCTAATCGTATTTGATATAAAAAAAGGACGCTTAACATGGCGTACAGACATAGCCAGCTCAGAGGTTCTTCCCGAGTTCCTCCAGTTCCTCGGAGGCCCATGCTATCCCGCCGTCCGATGCCGCCCTCATCCACGAGGCCGCTTTTCCGGCATCGGCTTTGCCGTCCGTCCTGTCGCGCCATATCCTGCCTATGATCCCCGCCAGCTCCGCCTCCAGCGGAGGGTTGTTGGCTTCCGCCATCAGGAGCTGGGCGTTCGAGATCGAGGCGTCCGCGTCCCCTGTCCTCGCCCAGAATTCTTCGGCGCGCCTGACGGTATTGTTCCGGGACAGCATCCTGCCGGAGCGGATCGCGTCCATCGCGGCGCATGCCTCCAGGAATTCTGTCTCCAGGCGCAGGTCCAGGTCATCGGCGCCTTTCACGATGGCGTCCACGCACCTGTACGCGTAATCGTAGTATTCCTGGACGAAATGCCCCTTTGACATCCCCCACAGGTGGAGATAGTCGCATATCACGTCCGAAGGCATGGGTATGCAGCGGCATCCCAGCTTTTTCCTCAGGATTTCGGTGTATTTCCCGGTGATCCTGCGCCTTCTGTCCACGGGGAAATCGTGGAGGAAGCCTGTTTTCCCTTCTTTGTCCACATGCCACAGCGCATCCTTCATCTCCAGGATTATGATGTTGCTCCAGTATCTGCCCTTGATGAACTCGCAGAATCTGTCTATCATGCCGTCGATCCCGGGGACGTCGTCCGTATCCAGGAAGCGGATGGATTCCGGTTCGAATCCTTTCTTCCTGGTGGCCGTGCGGATCTCGTCCTCGGTTATCTTCTCGCCGATGTAGTAATGGGTTTTCCCTCCGAACTTCGTCTCGAAATAACCGAAGGTGAGGGTCCTGACGTCCAGGAGAAGCCAGTCCGATCCGGAGCTGTTCAGGTCCTCGGCGTATCTCATGTTGAGGCAGTCCAGCTTCAGGCGCTTATGGAAGTTCCTTTCGCCGCTGACCTCGTCCATGGTTATCCAGCATTCCGGATCCACTTCTTCCATGTCCGAGAAATAAGGGATCGACAGCCTGGTGTATTTCCCGACCGCATATTCGTTGCCGTTGGCGAGGCCGAAAACGTCGCGGGAGACGCACACCCCGAGTATGTCGAAGGCGACCTTCTTGGACTTCGCCTGGGATTTTTCGTTGTAGAACTCATAGTCCTCGTCCACGGTCCCGTCCCGCTCGTTTCCGCTCATTTTCCCGCCTCCAGAAGCGCTTTCAGCTCGATTTCCGCCTGTCTCATGGTTGCGGAGGCTTCGGCCAGCCATCTGACCGCGTTCTCTCTGCTCTTGGGGAGCCCCTTCCCGTCGCGGTATGCCCTTCCGATGACCAGCATGCCTTTGGGGCTCCCTTTCGCGGACATCTCGCGGGCCAGGGCGACCATCTCCAGCAGCGAATCGTCGGAGCCTTCCCTCCACAGGATGTCCAGGAGGTCGCTCTTGGCGCCGGGCGTATCGGACTCCGCGGATCTTCTCATCCACTCGGCCGCTCTGCGGTAGTCGGCTCTGCCGTCCTTCCTGTCTTTCCATATGATTCCAGCGCGGCGCTCGAGCTCCCCTCTGGCTTCGGCGCTCTTCGCGTTCTTGGACCTGGCTATGACCGCTTCGAGTATCCGGTCGACGCCGTCTTTCTTGTTGCACGCGTTCCACTGCCTGTCGGAGCGTCTGATGGCGTTCTGGTCCTGCAGATAGTTCTCTCCGCGCAGGGTGTCCATCCTGGCCGCGAGATCAATGCCCATTTCGAACATTCTCCTGCGCGCGTTCTCCCCTGAGACCATCGCATCCAGGCAGGATTCGGCATAGGCGCGGAATTCCGGGACGTATGCCCCGGTTTCTGCCGCGATTATGTTCGAAGGGGTGCGGACGCAGAAGCATCCGAGCCTTTCCATGAATCCGAGAAGGCATCTGCCGGCGGATTCTATGCGGTCCTCGTCCGGATTCCCGCGGTATCTGACGTTCCCGCCGCCGTCCATGATCCAGAGCGGATCCCTCAGATCGATGGCGACGGTTTTCTTCCCGTAGAATCTCCCGATGGCTTCGCAGATGACGTCCAGGCGGGCGTCGAGGGAGGGGATGCTCTGGAAGCCTATCCTGCCCGCGGACCCGTCCGGCTCTTTCCCAGGGAATCTCCCGCAGGGAACGTAAGCCTCTCTGCCCCGGGACCCCGCGATGAAATAATCCCCGGATATCGATCCGACGTCTATCGCTAGCCATTCCGAGCGCTCTGCGGGGAATCCGCCGGCGGTTCCGCCGTCCGAGAAGGATATGCCGACGAGATTCCTGGCTCTGTATCCGCATTCCTCCAGGATATGCGCCGCTCCGCTGCCGGGCGATGCGCATAGAACGTCGAATTCTGTTTTTTTCGTCAGAAGAGGCTCGGCTGAGGCCATCGGATCCGGGCACATATGCGACCCCCGATCGCAGCAGGAATCCGGCGGCGACTATGGCGATCACCGACGCGGCGGCGAAGGCGTAGAATGCGATGTCTTTCATTGCGTCGCGCCGCTCCCTTTCTCTGAACGATTCTTCGCAGGTCTCCCCGCAGTATTCCTCCCCGAAGTCGATGGGTTCGCCGCAGTATTTGCAGTGGGAATGATCGGGAAGCCTCGTCCCTGACATGCTATTTCGCAAGTATCCCTGATATTTTACTATGACGATTGTTTAGCAATCTTATTCGGGGGAGCTTCCCTTTAAAGCGTCCCGGGCACGGTCTCGGACCGCACTCTTTCGGTGCGGAGGAAAGGCAAAATGGTCAGATTTCTGCTGAGGAACAGGGCGAAATCCGTCTCGGTGAAGATGGATCTCGGCGGCGAGGAAGAGATATCCGAGATCAGCGACACTGCGTCCGAATATTGGGGCGGAGGATTCATATTGCGCAGAGGATACAGCCTGCTGAGGGCGGACGGCAAGGTCGGGGACCTGATATCCGACGGGGACGTCGTCGAAGCGATACCGGACCCGGATTCCGGCCCGGGCATAGGGAGGCAGGAAGGAATTGGCGGCAAGGCTGGGATCGAACGCCGATGCGGTCGTGGATCCGCGCGCGGTGGAATCGGCGGCCATATTCGGCGAGGAAATGACGGGCTCCGGGAAGGACGCGGAATCGTTCCTTTCGGGCGAATTCTGCGCCGACGGGAACGGGCGTTTCGTCTATGTCGGGGGGATATCAGCTTCTCCCTCGGGCGCGGTAGGGATCTTCGCGGCATATGAATGCGGCGGCACCGAGCCGTCGCCGGATACCGAAAGAAGATTCTTGGAAGGGTTCCCGGACGGGATACTGATGGTTGCCGACGTTTACGCGCACAGGATAGCGTTCTACAAGCGTTCGGAGGGCGGGATCGTCTCCGCATCGGTTCTGATGAGGGAGCGATCTCGGACCCATATAGCGTGGCGGTTGCGCATGTCCTTCTCGGTGATGCCGCCGCGCTCCATTATCTCGCACACCAGACACTCGAAGAACAGGTGCGCGGAGTCCTCGAAAGCCGATCCCAGAGGCATGGTCCTGCCGGATCCCCCGTCAGTGGCCGCGTCTATGATAATCGCCGTGTCCGAGGATTTTGCCAGCTCGCTCTTGGGCTGGGCGGTGAGGGAGACCACTTCGGAGCCGATGCGCCGGGCGATCTTCGCTGTCTGGACCACCGAAGACGTCTTTCCGGTGTTGGAGAGGAGGATCACAAGGTCCTTCTTAGCTATTATCGGGGTCGTCATCTCTCCGATGAAATGCACGTCGAAGCCCAGCTGCACCAGGCGGACGGCGAAAAGCTGGCCTATCAGGCCGGATCTCCCCGACCCGTAGACGAAAATCCTTTCGCTGGAGAATATCAGGTCCAGCAGCCTGTCCTTCGCCGCAGGGTCGACGGATTCCACCGCCGACATGCAGATCCCAAGTATTTTTCCGAGGGTTTCCCGCATCTCATTCACTGGCTTCGCTCTTCTTCTTGTCTTTGAGGCTCTTGGCCACTTTCTTGGCGAGGACCCTCTCATATATGATTTTCATATACATCGCGTCGTGCTCCAGAAGCGGGGAGGTGGAGATGACGGTCGCATCGGGCTTCATCTCGATGAGGGCTTCGGCCAGCGGATCGAATTTGAGGTTGCCTTTCTTGATGGGAGTGAG
Organism: Methanomassiliicoccaceae archaeon; assembly: GCA_016281925.1. Lineage (GTDB taxonomy): Archaea > Thermoplasmatota > Thermoplasmata > Methanomassiliicoccales > Methanomethylophilaceae > Methanoprimaticola. The sequence continues at coordinate 4,754 of JAEEJP010000017.1, read as the reverse complement.
CCTCTTCTCGTCCCCGTCTTCGTATTCCACCCCGGCGAACGCGGTGTGGATCCTGCCTTTGCAGTGGCTCCTGATCTCCTCAAGGACGTCGCGGAAATCGTCCACCTCTTTGAGGGAGCCGTTGGTGCGCGAGTAGTAGTGAGAGAAATTCATGACAGGCGTTATTATTGGATACTTTTTGCAGAGGCCGAAGATCTGGTCGAGGTCTCCGTAAACTCCCTGCTGGCCAGTGACTTCCACGCCGAATCTGGGTTTGATCTTGTTGTCTTTCCACCATTCGGCGAGGTATCCGACGTTGTCGAGGATTATCTCGTCTATTTCCTCGCGGCTCCTATGCTCGTCGTCGTATATGCCGAGGCTGGTGACCACGATGTCCCCGTCAAGGGCGTTCAGCACCAGCGCGGTGTTCTGGACGCTCTGCAGGCACGTCTCCGTGAGGGCGGTCTCGGATCCCAGGTCCATGTAGTACGGGGTGTGGATGGAGAGGTTGACGTCCAGCCATTTCGCCCTCTTCCCGATGGCCTCGAATTCGCTGTACCTCTTGACGATGTCGGATTGCAACATGATTATGTAGTCGTCCTCGTCGATGGGCTCGTCCGGATCGCAGATCACGTCCTCGTCCCTGAGGATGCTGATGGCGAACCCTTCTTCGACGTCCTTGGATTCGATGTCCCTGAAGCCCATCCCGATCTCGTCGTCGTCCGGGGTTATGAGATGCGTCATGGGCCTCACCATCTGCACTTCCAGAGCGCTGAGACTCAGGTTGTGGACGTCTTCGATGCCGTCCTGGAGGGTGCGGCCTTTGCAGGAAAGAGGGATGCCAGCGGGTCCGAATCTTATCATGCGATCACGGACGCGCCATGTTCGGGGCATTATTAATTTATATTGTCGGAAAGACTGCCGCAGCCCAGCTCCCTTTCGCGCGGCGCGTACGGAGCCGCTGTTTTTTTGCAGTTAATATTAAATGTGACCCCTGTATACGACCGCTTACCAATACTGGGAGAGTCAGAAAATGACAAGCAGAAAGACTAATCCCCAGCTCGTCGCCACCATCGACAACCTCAAGGCGATGACCAGGGAGAACGACGCTGCTATCTGGCGTGATATTGCGCTTAGGCTCGAGAAATCCAAAAAGAACTGGGCCGAAGCGAATCTCAGCAAACTCGAGAGGTATGCCAAGGAAGGCGAGACCGTCGTCGTCCCCGGCAAAGTTCTCGCAGCAGGTAGCATCAGCAAAAAGATCACCGTGGCGGCATACAGCTTCTCCGGAGCCGCAGCCAAAGCGATTGCAGCAGCAGGCGGAAAGACGCTCACCCTCGAAGAGCTGGCTAAGTCCAACCCCAAGGGAACCGGCGTCAGAATCATGAGGTGATTCGGATGGTAACAGTAATCGACGGAAGGAACCTCGTCCACGGAAGGCTCGCCAGCCTCGTCGCGGAGAGGATCATGGACGGCGAGGAGATCGTCGTTCTCAACGCGGAGTCCATCGTCATCACCGGCGTCAAAGAGAATGTCTTCAAGGACTTCAAAGCCAAAGTCGACCGCGGAGACACCACCAAGAGGAAAGGGCCGTTCTACCCCCGCAGGGCAGACCTTCTTTTCAAGAGGTGCGTCAGAGGCATGATCCCCTGGAACTCCACCAGCGGAAGGGAAGCTTACAGGAGGCTCCACGTCTTCGTCGGCACCCCCAAGCAGTTCGAGGAAGTCGACAAGGAGAGGCCGGAGCAGGCCTGCAGGAAGATTACCGGCAAATATACTACCCTGGGAGCCGTTTCCAAATTCCTGGGTTCCAATGTGAGATGATCTCATGGTTGAGTGCGTAAACACCAGCGGAAAAAGGAAGACCGCAATCGCCAGGGCGACCGTCAAGGCCGGAACCGGAAAGGTCACCATCAACAAGGTCCCCATCGATGTCTTCACGCCCGAGCTTGCGAAGCTCAAGATCGAGGAGCCTCTCGGGCTCGTCCCCGAGAAAGCCCAGAACGTCGACATCGCCGTCCTCGTGAACGGCGGAGGCGTCATGGGCCAGGCCGCGGCCGCTAGGACCGCCATCGCCAGAGGGCTCGTCGAGTTCTACAAGGACGAAGAGCTCGAAGCGGTCTTCAGGACATACGACAGGACCCTCATCATCAACGACGACAGGCGCAAGCTTCCCAAGAACCCCCTCGGTCCTGGCGCCCGCGCCAAGAAGCAGAAGTCCTACCGTTGAAGTGGTCTCATGATAATTCCGGTTAGATGTTTCACGTGCGGAAAGGTCGTCGGATCGGCCTATTCCGAATACGTAAGGCGCGTCGGGCTCGGAGAGGATCCTAAGACGGTCCTCGACGACCTGGGGTTTGAGAGGTACTGCTGCCGCAGGATGATCGTGGCGCATGCCGATCTGATCGGAGAGATCGCTCCCCTCGGATGATTCCATAAGCCAGCGAATCATTCGCTGCGATTCAAACCGGGCCTTCGGGCCCATTTGTTTTCAGTTTTATTTCCCGCAGTTTTTCTGGGCGCTGACTCGATAGCAATCTTTATAATCGATTAGTTAATCACGCCATTTGTGGGCCCGTGGGGTAGCTTGGTATCCTTCGTGCTTGGGGTGCACGTAACTCCAGTTCAAATCTGGGCGGGCCCACTCTCGTGCTTATCCATCGCGTTTTCTATTCTCGTTCATTCTGCGGTTATCATCCTCATCGCTGACAATCGTGATGATGGGCGGTCGATTTCGGTGTTTCCAGCAGGAAGTGCATGCGATGGCCAGACATCCGATCGGCGCTATTTCCGTCGTTATGCGATGCCAGCAGCCAGTCAATCCGGGGGCCAGATGTTTTTCGTGAAGCACATCCCAAAGAAAAATATATAACTCTAAATCCATCCCTCTAAGGATATAATTGGATGGATGATACAGCTTAATGACTGGAATCCCAATTCATCCAGTCGGATGGCCAGCCTTGATCGGCTCCCATCCAAGCGCGCGTTTGGAGTGATATGATGCGTTACGGAAAATTCGTTCTCTTTGCCGTCGCGTTGGCAGCAATCCTTGCGCCGACATTGTCTATGTCGGATGACAGTTCTGCGGCCACATACAGCGACATAAGGGTATACATCGAGAACGCCAGCGGGGAATACGACATGTCTGTCGTCGGAGGGGTTTCCACGGTCAAAGAGGCCATAGAAGCCGCCGCAGCAGATCAAGGAAAGACCATCGCGCTGGTCAGCAACGGCTCGGCAGTGAGATCCGTCGACGGCCTGGAGCCTGAGAGCGACAAATATTGGAGGGTGCACCAGTGGCTTCCATTGGGAACCTCGGGCTGGAAGCATACGGCTTTGGACAAGTCTGACGGGATGGTTTCCGGGACTTCGTATTGCCTGCATATATGCGAGCGCGTGATCATCGACGGGTCTCAGGACTACGTGGCGCCGGATTTCAAGCCCGAATCCGAAGGATACATATTCTTCAGGTTCGCGAACGGGTTCATACCGACCATCCCCGAAGTCCTCGAGGCTTTCACATCTGAAGTCAGGAAAGAAGGGTTCTGGCTCAAGGGAACCGGTTCCACCATGGCCGAAGTGCTGGACGATGCCATCAAGTCGAACGGATTCGACGTCGAGCTCAATTATACCCAGGACAAGAACGGAAACAACATCCAGGGATGGATCAAGACGATGTTCGGTCTCGGAGACGAGCTCGAGGAAGGAAGCGACGACATATGGCACTATTGGAGCCAGTGGACGTGGGTCGAAGGGGATTGGAGCTATAACGAATGGACTCTGGGATTCTATGACCCTGCCGTGTACAAGTATGTCATGTGCATCTATCTGATATCCACTCCGGATCCCTACAGCACCGATTACATCATAGACGTGGGCGGGGACCTCCCGAATCCGGATAAGGAAGAGGTCATCTGCATCTCCAACCATCCCGTCGTGACGTTCGCACTCCCCGACGGGACCGCAGTAGCGACCCAAGTTCTGAAGTATGGGGAGACCCCGAATATGGCTCTCGTTCCTGAGCCAGAGGCTCCCAAGGGCAAGACATTCTCCGGATGGGGAGACACCACCGTCCCGATCGTCCGCGACACGACTTTCACGGCCAATTTCATCGATGCCGCTTCGTATATGGTCCGCTATTGGGACGAGTCGAAGACGGCCGTCCTGTATGCGGAGACTGTCGCCAGCGGTTCTTCATCCACATACAAGGGGACGACCCCGTACAAAGCGCCGACCTCCGAGTTCAGATACGAGTTCGAAGGATGGAGCGCGGATCTGACCCATGTGACTTCAGATATGGACGTGACTCCCGTGTTCAAAGCGGTCCCGTTGGCGCATGAGCATTCCTGGGGCGAAGGGGTCGTAACGAAGGCCGCGACATGCGTCTCGGAAGGCGTGAAAACGTACACCTGCTCCTGCGGAGAGGTCAAAACCGAGCCAATTCCCGCGCTTGGACACTCCTGGTCCGAATGGAAGGTCACGAAGCAGCCCACCTCGAAGGACAAAGGCACGGAGACACGCACGTGCTCCGTATGCGGGGAGACCGAAAGCAGGGACATCCCTCCGACCGGAGAGGATTCCGGGAGCGGCTCCGACAACACGATGCTCTATGTGGGAGCAGCGATAGCCGCGATAGTGGCCATTGCCATAATAGCCGTCATCGTGATGAAGAGAAAGGGCTGAGCCATGAGAGCGTCCTCTATAAAGCTGGCAACCGCCGCCTCGATCGCCGCACTGATCCTCGCATCGATACCGTTCATCGGTTTCTCGGTCGA
>JAEEJP010000016.1 GCA_016281925.1 Methanomassiliicoccaceae archaeon | reverse complement strand
GGCCTACGGATCGGACATAGGGAAGGCCATCGTGATCTCCAGCGACGGCATCGACGGCGACTACCATTCCGCCGAGTACGACGTCGGCACCCTGCAGATACACGTCATAGACTCCGAGAACTCCGAGGTGATCTTCGGACCCATAACCGAGGACATAACCCTGTATTACTACTACATCTGATGCAGGGACACACCAGAAATGGCGGGACTTCGGTCCCGCCTAAAACAGTTTAACATTTTTCTTGTATTTTGATGTGGATACTACGATTATGATGATTTCTCAATACTATAATTGATCTATCAATATATATTATACTAAATCATCATAAATATTATAATTGTTTTGAAATAATATTCTAATTTCTGTATGAAACAAAAAAACTATATATCCAAGTCCAGACAATGCTTAAAGTGGTTGGGGCGCGGCTCCGTTCTAATTAGCCGGTATCCTCCCTTTGCTGAGCCCCAACCGTTTGGAGGTATGTGACAGATCAATTTAATTTTGATGCATCGGAATTGTTAAAATAATAATCCACTTTGTTATTTCAAATTCATCTTATTTGGATGTATCCGTTTTTGTCAGTTAAGTTTAATAATGTTGCCAAAACCTTATTTTCATTGAAACATCAACAAATTTATACAGCATCGTCATCACAATACCAATTGCATCCGCTTGTCGGTTGCGAGTGAGGTCATTTCAATGGCAGACGCAGAAAACGCCGGTACCCAGGGCGGTACCTACGAGCTTCTCAGGACGATTGACTGGAAGCAGGGTCTCATAATCGCTATGGGAATCCCCATCCTTATCGTCCCGTCTCTGTGCGATCTTTCATTGAACCTCTGGGCTATGAGCATCCTGATATGGGTGTTCTCAGTCCTGTCTGGATTCCTGCTGAATCTCCCTCTGGGCGAGATGTGCGCTACTTTCGGCGTCGCAGGCATCGGAGGTTCTATTCAGCACGTTTACAGGGATGACGAGAAATACAAGAACAAAAAAATCAACATGGGCAGGGTCATAGGATCTTTGGGAGCATGGGCCTATTTCGCAACTTGGGTTCCGGTTATCCCTATTTTCACTATTATGACCGGAGTCTATATCAACGATTATTTCGACCTCGGTTTCGATGGATTCACCGGAACCCTGTTCTATCTCGCCCTCGGAGCTCTCATCTATGGGTTCATCATCATCAGCGGACGCAAAGGTCTCGAAGGCGGAGCGAAAGTGCAGCTCATCCTTGCCATCATCACTATCATCCCCATACTGATCATTTGCCTCGTGCCGCTTTTCAACGGCATGTTCCACATCGATACGATTACTAATGAGATGGTTCCCGTCTCAAAGTCATGGAGCGGAACCCCTTGGATCTGGGATGGCGACACCGTTCTGATGATTCTCGGATGCTTCACCGTCGCCCAATGGAGCGCTGTCGGATGGGAATCGGCCGCAACCTACGGAGCTGAATACAAAGACCCCAGCAAGGACGTTCCCAAAGCTCTCACCGCTTGCGGGCTTCTCTGCCTGTTCATGTATTTCGTCATCGCATTCTGCATGTACGGGACCCTCGGCCAGGCCGGAATCGAAGAGGCCGGTGCATCCACTCTCATCCCCATAGCCAGGGGCGATTTCGGGGACATCGGAGGCCTTCTCGCCGTCATCCTTCTCATCGCCGGAATGGTCATGATCATCCAGAGCGCGTTCCTCGCCACCGCAAGGACCATCCAGATTATGGCATCCGATGGCAACATGCCTCTCCTGTTCTCCAAGACCAACAAGTACGGGGTTCCGATGAACGCCATGTTCTTCGAAGCTTTCATCGGGTTCTTCATCATCGTCGCCGGAATCACCGCATCCCAGATTCTGGCCGTCTCCGCGCTCGGATTCGCTATCGCGCTCGGCATGTGCTGCTGCGCTTTCATCAAATCCCGCAGGGACCCCAGATTCAAAGATGTGGAGAGGGTCTACAAAGTGGGAAAAATATGGTATGCCGGAGCCGTCTTCATGGCGATCTTCGAGTTCTTCTTCATGATCCCCGGCCTTCTCTACTACGTGTACATAACCATGGGCCTGCTTTATGTGTTCGTGGGCATCGCCGCAACTTTCGCCTATGTTCCCTGCTGGATGCTCATCCAGTATTGGAACTACAAGCACCATTCCGAAGTATCCTGCGGGATCAATTTCGGAGCCGGCGGCGGAAAGAAGGAAGCCAGCACAATAAAGGGGACCCGCTGATCCCCCGGGGCTTCGGCCCCGAAACTATTTCTTTCCGACAGCCGGAAAGAGTTATTTTTAGGAATCCCGCATATACTCATCCATGGTTTTCAGGCGCTCCGAACCCGTAAGGATCGACGATATGCTTTATTGCATGTCCTGCTCGGGATACGATTACGGCGCCGCCGAGACGTTCTTCGGCGAGAACCCTCCTGATGGATTCTCCTGCTCCGCCGTGTCAAAAGGAACCCTGCTGGGGAGGAATTACGATTGGGCCATCGGCGATAAGGCCGATATCGTAGTCAGAACCCCTGCAGAATACGGGAAGCATGCTTCTCTGGGGGTCTCTTCATCTCTCATCCCGTCTTGTGACATCGAATCCGGAGCCGATTCGCCCCTCTACCAATACGTCCCGTTCATGACCATGGACGGGGTCAACGACGCCGGGTTCGCCTGCTGCGTGAACGGAATAACCGTGAGCGACCGGGGGAAGACCTCTTCCACCCGCCCGGGCGCGGAAAGGATGTCGATGGCCCTCGTCGTCAGATATCTCCTCGACAATGCCGGATCCGTCCACGAGGCCGTCGAGCTCCTCCGCGGGAAGGACATCCATTCGATCCCGAAAGGCCATATGGGAGGGTTCGAGATGCATTACATGCTCATGGATTCCGTCGGATCCGCGGCCGCCGAATTCATCGGCGGGAAGCTCTGCCTGACATACGGTGTCCGCATCCTCTCCAATTTCCATCTCACCGGCGTATACGGAAGGAAAGACCTGTCGCCGCATTCCCACGGTCTTGAGAGGTTCGGAGTACTTTCCGACGGTTATGCCGGCGTCTCCGGCAGAGACAGCATGATGTCCCTCCTGTCTGAGGCCTGGTATTCCAGGACCTACGACCGTTCCACCGTTCCTTTCTGGTACAGCGAATATTACAACGATTACACTCGCAAAGGCGAGGGGGATTTCCGCGTGGGGATGGAGGCCGAAAGCTGGATGGAGGCCCGCATCGACCGCGCTATTAAGAAATTCGACGGCAAGGGCGTGGTCGACATGTGGCATACCGGCCACAGCTCCGTCTATGACATATCGGACGGGACCCTCGATCTGATCGCGAACGAAACCGGCAGGAAGCACTTCTTCAGGCTCCGAGCGCTCGCCGGGATTATATGCCCCGACGCCATCGGGGTCGCATGGCGGAAAAGGCGGAGATCGGCGGGATGGTTTTTGAGCTTGATGGAGGGGCGGTCACGCTCACTGGATGCACGGACGTGCCCTCTGAAGTATCCGTTCCGGGCAGAGTCGATATCGGCGGCCGCGAGCGTCCGGTGTCCGCAATAGGCATGGGGGCTTTCCGCGGGCTGCCCATTGTTGCGGCATCGATTCCCGAGGGCATCGTACACATCGCAGAGGAGGCCTTCTCGGGATGCCAGGCGCTCGAGTCCGTACGCCTGCCTCCCGGACTGAGCTTCATCGGCAGGAAGGCCTTCTACGGGTGCATATCGCTTGCCAGGATAGACATCCCGGACGGCGTGGAGTGCATCGGCGAGGGGGCTTTCGCGGACTGCCTCAGGCTGGAATCCGCATCCGTCCCCGGCAGCGCCGATTACCTGGGAAGCTGGGCATTCTCCGGCTGCGCTTCGCTGAGGGAGGCAGAGATACCCTCCGGCCTGGGCATAATAAGGGAGGGGACGTTCTCGGACTGCATTTCTCTGGCCGGCATGCCCATTCCGGGCGACGTCACTGAGATCGAGGACATGGCCTTCTTCAAATGCATGGCGCTCCGGGGCGCAGAGATACCGGAAGGGGTCTCCCACATAGGCAGAGGGGCGTTCTCGGACTGCATTTCGCTGTCCAGGCTGTCGCTGCCCCGTTCCCTCGGATCCATGGGTTCCAGCGCGTTCTTCGGGATCACTTTCGTGGATGAGGACGGAAACTTCATGGAGCACCGCCCGGAGAACCTCCGCGGCCGCGTTTTCGAAGGCGGCGACGCCGTCCTGAAAGCCAGGGAAATATGCTGAGAATCGGAAGGGATTAAGCGGTTTGGGCTGGGGATCGTTTCTTGATGACGCTGATTGGTATGAGACCCTCGTTGAATTCCGCCTCGGCGATGTCGATGGGGTCCAGCATGTCGGCGATGACGTCGGGGTCGGCGAAGGTAGGTGCTCCGCAGGATATCTGGAGCGCGCGGGCGCCGATGATCCTTGCCTTCTCGAATCTGGTGATTTCTTTTTCCGTAAAACCCACCTGGCTGTCCTATCATGGTTTCGTATAAATATCCATCGCCGGAACATCCTTTCACGGTTGTTTCATCTTGATTATGGAGAACGCCAGCCCGGCCCAGGACGCCCTCTGGGCGGGGTCAATGATGCGCAGGACGTCGCGGCTGAGGCAGGAGTCCGCATAGGCGAGGAACCTGTCCAGCTCGGCGTAGTCGGCCAGGGTTAGGCGGCCCGAAGCCCTGAAGCGCCCGAGGACCTCGCCGTCGGGGCCGCCGCCTTCCAGCTTCCTGATCCTTGAGAATACGAGCTCTCTGACCCTGCGGCAGAACAGGAATCCGTTTTCCTCGGCCGCCAGATCGGATTCGCTCATAGGCTTCCTCCTTGCGGAATCTGCTATGGCGGAGAATACCGCAGAGAGCCCCTCTATCGCGGCGTATGGCGCGCTTCCGGAGACCGCTGGATATCTTGCAAGGACTTCGGCCATCGACTGCGAGAGACCCTCCTGCGCCTTCGCGATATCCTTCCCTGAGCTGCCTCCCGCAAGCTCCGGATCGAACCGGTATTTTTCCGGCGAGCGTATGCCGGTGATCCCCATCAGAGCGCCCATGGATGCGGCCGCCTGGCGGGATGCAGCGAGTTCCTTCGAGCTTCCGGGCAGAGGCGTCCCCGACAAGATGGATGCGGCAATGGCCGAGGCCAGATCCGCCCTTCCCTCGAACGTTTCCGGGGAGATCCCGGCGGAGTAGGCCCATTCCGCCGCTTCGGCGGCCCCATAGGCCTTGAACAGCTTCGGCAGGATCTTCTCTCCGCCCAGCGGATAGCCTTTGCGCGCGCATATGTCGGCGAACCTGGTCGCGTCCTGCGGGGGAAGCCCGCCGCCCACCCAGAAAGCCAGAGTGCTTTCCAGCGCATCGGAGAGCCCGGAGATCCCGCGTCCGAGGCCGGAGATGTGGGACAGCGCCTTCCTGAGCGATTCCAGGTCGCCGGGGATAAGGCTCCCGACCACGCGGTCGGACAGTACCCCGTCGTCTCCGAGGGCGCGGGCGGTCCGGTCTATGGCGGCGAGCTCGTCGGCATGGGATATGCGCTTCCCGGCGATGGTCTCGCTCACGGCCGAATCTATCTCTTTCCTCGACATGGGGCGGTACGCCACCAGCTTCACCGGAGCCGATCCCCCGAAGCCCTCCACAGATGCCGGGACCCTGACGAACCAGCACATGATCCCCCTGTTCCTCGAGGCTATGACCATCGCGTCGCATGCGGATCCCTCCGGGAGCTTGGCAGCCCCTTCCCATGATACCTTGGAGATGGCCGGGCCGTAGAAGAATATCCCGCCGCCCAGGTCCAGATCGCTCGGAAGGATCCATTCGCACCCTTCCGGAGCGGAATCCTCCCATCTCTTCACTTCGAAGCGGCCCCCCGGGATCTCGAAGGCGGAAGCAGGCAGCCCCCTGATTATCTTGGGGGAATCGCAGGTGCCGGCTATGTATCCTATGTCCAGGCCTTGGGCGGGTATCGGGCGGAACATCCTTCCGGACGAGTCGAAATAGACGCGGAGCTGGCATTCCGCGAGGCCCATCGGCGCATCGGCGGTATCTATCCTGGGGTTCCTGATGGTCGCGTCGGGATCGATGCCGAACTCGAACCTGTGGCTTCCGATATGGTCGATGGCTTCCTGCGCCCTTTCCTTCCCGAAGGGCAGCCTGATGCGCTTCTCCAGGAATGCTATGTTGTAGTCGGGAGCGAACCTCTCGGTCTTCCACGGGCAGTACACCACGATCTTGTCGGCGCTTTTCCTTTCGGATGCAGTGATGTTCTTCCCCAGCAGCTCCTCTCCGGTCTCGGTGACGGAGATCCTGCGTATCGGGGTGGTCCTGTCGATACGGCTCAGATTGTGCTTCAGCATCCCGACGTTCTTAAGGCGGGCGATCTCGTCCAGAACCAGAGGGAACAGATCCGAATGCATCGAGAATATCCCCATCATGTGCTGGATGTCGAGGTCCTGGGAGCCAACGGTCCGGCCTATCTCGACCATCTTCATCACCAGATATTCCATCCCCGAGGCCCTTTTGACCTGGTGGAGGGATGCCAGATACCTGACCTTCATCACCGGCATTTCCAGAGATACCGAGAGGTCGCCGCTCATTCTGCCGCCTCCGGGATCTCCGAAACATCCGCGAAGCAGTCGGCCAGCTTCAGATCGTTTATTATGTCGTAATACGCGTTGGAGCGCCTCCCCGTCCCGTCCAGGTCCACCGAGACCTTGGACAGGGAGCCGGCATCCCCGACGATGATCAGAAGGCGCCTGGCGCGGCTCATGGCGACGTTTATCCTCCTGAAATCGGATATGAACTTCGATTTGGAGGTCCTCACCAGGGACACTATTATCACGTCGCGCTCGTCGCCCTGGAAATCGTCCACGGATTTCACCATGAACCTTTCCTCCCCGTCGTTCATGAAGGATCTCAGTCTGAACCCGTTCCTCCCTTCCATGCGCAGGATCCTCCTGATCATCCTGATCTGGTCGGCATACGGGGTTATCACGCCCATGCTCATGGGGGCGCCGCCGTCCTTTCCCAGAGGGTTCCCGGAGGAATCGCAGCGGCATTCGGAATCCAGAAGCCTGACCAGCCTGGCGACGGCTTCCGCTTCGGCGTCGTTGACGAACGAGGTGCTGCCTCCTTCCCTGCGCTCCTTCCCTCTGCAGTCCACGAATAGGACGGAGCGGTCAGGGGTTATCAGCGGGCGGGTCTTTCCGTCGATCCTCATGCCGTGGCTTCTCTCCGGGATCCCTTCCGGCATCTCCAGGGCGCCTCCGTAGAACCTGTTGATGACCCCCATTATCTGCGAAGTCATGCGGTATTGGGTCTTCAGCATAGTCTTGGAATCCTCCGACGCGCGGTCGAACATGCTCATGAACAGCGGCTCGGAATACATCCTGGCGTATTTCGCGCTGAGCTCTTCCATGGTGTCGTCCTCGGCCTTCTCGTTGTACACCGGCGGCAGCTGCTTGTGGTCGCCCACGAGGATTATCTTTTTGGCGTAGGACATGGGGCGGACCAGCTCCGGGAACGGGACTTTGCTCACTTCGTCGATGATCGCCACGTCTATCCCCATCTTCCTGAGGTCTATCTCCGGGAACTCCTTCCCTG
>JAEEJP010000015.1 GCA_016281925.1 Methanomassiliicoccaceae archaeon | reverse complement strand
GCGCCATGGCCTGACTGCAGCAATCCGATACTTATTAAAACGCTGGGACGGGCCCCGCAAAAGGGTCCCCCAGTCCCTTTCTTTCTCAGCCTTGGCCCGCTGCCACTGTTTTCAGCCGAGGGCCATGCGGCAGATTCGGGCATTCCCTCTTTGTTCCGATCCGCACGTCCGGGCTCACGCCTTTCCGCGCAAGGGAGGGCGCACTCAGTCCGCGATCGGCAGCAACCCTTCGGTGGAACGGTTATAAACGCATGGGGCGATACGAATTCCATGGGGTATTTCTGCAATATCAAATCAAGCGAAATCTGGCGCATCATCGCCGCCGCTGCGGTGATCATGGCAGCGGCGGCATTCGCCATAGCCTTGCATTCGGACGGCTCGGACGGAGCCCAATCCGGCACCTGCGGGGACGATCTGATATGGGAGCTTGACGATGCCGGCAATCTGGTCATCTCAGGCAGCGGCGAGATGTATGACTATTATTTCAGCGGTCAATTATGCGGGCCCTGGGGCCATTCCATTAAGTCTGTCCGTTTCGAAGGCTCGGCGACGAGCATAGGTAGCGCCGCATTCAATGATTGCATCTCCCTGTCCTCCGTCACCATCCCGGACTCGGTCACGTCCATTGGGAGCGCCGCGTTCGAACGCTGCACCTCTATGTCCTCCGTCACCATCCCCGATTCGATCACGGAAATCAGTAAAAACGCGTTCCGGAGCTGCGCCTCATTGACATCCATTTCCATCCCGGACTCGGTCAAGGAAATCAGGGACTACACGTTCGATAACTGTTCCTCTCTCACCTCCGTCACCATCCCGGACTCGGTCACCATAATCGGGATTTACGCGTTCTCCCGTTGCTCCTCCCTCTCCTCCGTCACCATCCCGGACTCGGTCACGAGCATCGGGTACGACGCGTTCGAACGCTGCACCTCCCTGGCCTCCGTCACCATCCCGGACTCGATCACCATTATTAATTCTCGCACATTCGAACGCTGCACCTCCCTGGCCTCCGTCACCATTCCCGATTCGGTCACGGTAATTGGGGTTGCAGCGTTCTCCGACTGCCGCTCCCTGGCCTCCGTAGAAATCGGGAACTCGGTCAAGTACCTCGATAGCAGAGCATTTTATAACTGCACCTCCCTGGCATCCATAAATATCCCGGATTCGGTCACGTCCATCATACGGGATGCATTCTACGGGATCGAGTTCCTGGACGAGAGCGGGAACGTCCTCCCCCGCACTTCTGAAGGTCTCAGGGGATTCTCCTATGAAGGTCATAACGGCGTGCTGATTCGGGTGACGGGCACATCATTCGTCTCTGACGGGCTAGTGTTTAAGCTGGATCGGTCTGACGATAAGGATGCAACTTTGATCGGCTATTCCGAGCCGATGGCGCATCTGGCGGTACCTGCGGCGGTATCATATGGGGGTAAGGTCTACACAGTCTCAAGCATAGGTCTCAGGGCCTTCTACGGCCTCTCGGAGCTGGTGTCCGCCGATCTGGGCGGCGTATCCGAGATAGGCATGAAGGCTTTTGCCCTCTGCGGGTCGCTGGAAAGCGTCAGCTTCGGCGGTTCCCTCGGGGAGATAGGTGCGTACGCTTTCTTCGGATGCGGTTCCCTTGCCTCCGTCTCCATCCCGGACTCGGTCGCGTCCATCGGGAAGAGCGCGTTCAGCGGCTGCACTGCGCTGTCCAGCGTAGATATGCCGGGCTCCGTGTCCTACATCGGGAAGAACGCGTTCCACGGGCTCAGGTTCCTGGATGAGAAAGGGAACGTCCTCGAATGCACGGCGGCTGGCCTGGGCGGGCACGCGTACGAGGGGCGCTGCTGCGTTCTCCAGCGCGTGGCGGACGGTTTCGAGTTCGTCTCAGGCGGGCTTGTCTTCAAGGTGGACTGGTCCGGCGATGCGGATGCCACCCTGGTCAGCTTCTCTGAGCCGGTGGTGCACCTGTCTGTCCCGGTCTTGGTATCCTACGGCGGGAAGGATTATCCTGTCACCGATATAGGCCCCAAGGCCTTCTACGGATGCGAATCCCTGATCTCGGCGGACCTCGGAAGCGTATCCGAGATAGGCATGAAGGCGTTCGCCCGCTGCGCCGCATTGGAAAGCGTCGATTTCGGGGATTCCCTGGAGACGATCGGGGCATATGCGTTCTACGGCTGCGATTCTCTTGTCTCCGTTTCCATCCCGGATTCCGCAGTGTCCGTCGGGAAGTGCGCGTTCTCTCTTTGTCCGGCCCTCGCGGAAGCCGTTATCCCCGATTCGGTGGAGACCGTCGGCGACCGCGCTTTCTACGGATGCATGTCGCTGGCCTCGGTGGCCGTCGGGAGCTCCGTCGCATCGATCGGCTCCGACGCGTTCCATGGGCTCACCTTCTTCGACGAGAGCGTGAAGCCGCTGCCGAGGACAGCCAAGGCCCTCGCCGGCTATCTGTACACGGGAGACGGCGACGGGTTGCTGTTCCGCGTCACGGCATGACTGCAGCAATCCGAAATCAATTAACGCTGGTCCGGGCCCTCCGCAGGGCCCCCAGCCCTTTTCTTCTTTTCAGTTCTGGCCCTAACATGATGTTTCCTGTTTCGGATTCTGCTGCGATCTGGAGCTTCAAATCCAGACTCTATGATGGCCGTGATTATCCGGTCAGGAAAGCGGGGCGGGAACCGAAGACCGTTCTTGAAACCGTTTCATAAACAATCTCAAAAAGGTTCCCGCCCGAATGGAAAAGGGCCCCCAAGGGGCATTTGGTTCAGAGCCGATCCTTCACCATATCATATGTGATGACGAAATCGTAGTCGTCCGCATTGAAGCTTCCGGAGAATCCGGGGAAGAATCTGCTGATATACTCCTGATTCACCGAGTCTCCGTATCCTTCGCCCATATACTCGGGATAAAGCGTCTCCGCCATGTAGGCGACGGTGAGCACCGCAGGCATGATCGAGTTGAACACCACGAATTTCCCGTCTTTATAAGACTTGAGGGTGGTGAAATAGTCCGCGGCTTTCTTGTAGTATTCGGAGAGATCCACATGGTCCGCATATCCCCACGAATTCATGTAGAAGAAATAGTCTTCGTTCATCGAGAGTATCCATTCGTCCCCGCGGTTGAACTCCACATAGACGTTATCCATGTTCGTCTCGGATATCGCCGCCTTCGCTCCGGCCGCCATGGCCATGGGCGTATATGTTCCGTTGAGATAGTCGATGCAATTGGTCATATAACCGCACAGAACCGATTTCTTCTGGGATTCGCCGATCTTCGAGATGACTTTGCTGTCGACATCCTGGATGACTTTCTGTATGAATGCGACGTAATCGTTCGCGCTGTCGGCAAGGTTCAGCATGTATCCCGCGGTTCTTATGGCGGATACGCATTCTTTGAACCCGCTGAAACCCAGATGGACAATCTGGATCCCGCTTTTCTCCAGTTTGTTCTCGTTGCTGAGCGATTTGCTGTAGGTCATCATGTATTTCGGCTTTTCCGGCAGGCTGGCAAGCTTTTCGACGTCCACCATGTTGTAGCTGGTGTTCACGTTCGATTCCTTGTCGTATAGCTCCTGGAGCATTGTTGCGGCCGATACCCCGGACGGCGACAACGTGTACCCGTCCATGTAAGGCAGCGCTCCTATCGCCATCATCGGGATCAGGACGAACTGATGTATCCCCATGAACGATGTTATCGGATAGTCCACGGAGACCGCCCCGTCGGCTCTGTCAAGATAGAAGAGCTTGGATGGCTGTCCGGATATGAGATTCCTGACTGCGGACAGGTCTCTGTCATTAATTTTCCCGTCCATGTTCGCGTCCGCCATCTTCTTGTATGAGCCCGAACCGATGAGGGATTGGATCTCATCCACATCTTTCTGATCAAGGAAGCCGTCGCCGTTCGAATTTCCGTATACGAGCAGGGCACCTGAAGCCTCATCGAAATCAGTGTTGTCGGAAGGGCCTTTCTCTTCCCCGTGGCTCAGCAGAACGAAAGCGGCTATGGCAACCGCGGCCACCGCGATGATGGCCACGATTACAGGAATTTTTCTGTCCATGATATCTGGATGGAGCATACGTCCTAACAGATATTTAAGCGGCTTTGATTGCTGCCGGAATGAAAAGAAGCCTTTTACGGAGAGGAAGACATACCAGCCATATGGATCTCAGAATCGCCATGCAAAAGTTCTGCGGCGGTTACCGCGGGCTGTTCGGGGAGTTCGAATTGGACGGGGAATCAGACGGGAACCTGTCGATATCCACGCATGAGGTCGCAAGCAGGTATGTGAGCGCCAGCGTCGTCATGTTCTCCAGAGGGGACGATGCGGATTCCGAGTTCGAAGAGAGGGCCGAATTCGTCAGGTCAAAGAGCAGGCCGACTCCTATGGGGCAGCCGGAGCCCATCGAGGATGATTTCGGTTTCGACAGATGGATCGGATACCTCAACAATTTCGATATGATGGGATCCAAAGGCGGATTCATCTACTGCGCCGGACTGAAAGAGGATGCGGTCGTCAGCGTCCAGGCATACTCTACTAATGCTCAGATAGCCGAAGGGGATCTGAAGGCCTTTTTCGGCTGCATTCATGCGTCATTGTCGCGATCAGATTCCTCTTCCGCCAGTTCCTCGGATTCCAGATAAGCTTCCCTGAGGGCATCCAGCTCCTCATCCGTCGCATCCCAGTATCCGCGGGAATGCGCTTCGGAAAGCCTGCGGATCATTGACATAAGGGCCCAGTTGTTGTTCTCCCTGATCCTTTTTCTCATGTCCCTGTCGGCTATGTAGCACGCTTCCATGTCGCTGAACACGCCGGATCCCACGGCTCCAGTGGTGGCAGCCAGCCCGAGGACGTTCTCGAAGCGATCGCTGATGTGCTGCGCGCCGTGGTAATCCGTATCCAGCATCCCGTCTATCCATCTGGGGTTCAGAAGGCGGGTTCTAATGCCGTGCTCAATGGACCTTCTGATGTCGGAGGTCCTGATTTTCGGCCCGGATGTGTCGGCGATATACATCGCGGCTTTGGATCCGCGGGCGGATTCCACTGTCTTGCAAAGCCCTCCGAAGAACTCGTAATAATGGTCGAGATCTATCAGCTCCCGCTCTTCCATGTCCCTCATCTGGGAGACCGCGTCCACATGGGAATGGTTTGCCCTCATGAGGCCGGGCACATCCCTGCCGCGGAACCTCAGGGAGTATGCGTGCCCCATGTTAGCGGAGAAAATGTCTGAAAGCTCGCTCTCCTCTTTCCATGAGCCGGAGTTTACGGCGTCGGTGATGCCTCCGGTGCCGTACAGCCCTTCCCCGGGTCCGAACAGCCTGCAGACGGAAAGGTCTTCGGCTTCTTCCCGGGAATAGCCCTCTCCGATCAGGTATGAGTAGTTTTCGCGGGTATGCTTTGCGAAATAGCTGGTTTCATCGCTCTCTCCCAGGCCATTCAATCTCGCGAACAGCCTGCTGAGCCCGGCGACCAAGTTGGAGAACATGTCCCTGAAGAAGCCGCAGATGGTCACCGCAACATCTATCCTGGGCCTCCCAAGCTCCTCATAGGGGATGGGCTCGAAGCGATTTTCGAAATCGCCTGCCGATCTTACCATCCTGAAACCCAGAAGATGGAGGATCTGCCCGATGGTCGCCCCCTGGGTGCGGGATGTCTCCAGGCCCCACATGACTATGGCCACCGATTCCGGATATTTCCCGCCGTTGTCGGCCCTGTAAAGCTCTATGATATTCTCGGCGGCCTCTTTCCCTCTTTCGAACGCCGATTCGCTGGGGACCATGCGGGGATCGAACTGCACTATATTGTATCCGGAAGGCAGGATCTCCGGGTTGCGCTGGGAATCGCCCCCAAGCTTCGCATCTATGAATCTTCCGTCCAATGCCCTCAGAAGATTGGCGTTCTCGCGGCATCCGAGGGCGCATTCCATTATGGAGCGTTCGGTCCTCAGGGCCGCCACCATCTCCGGATCGTCCGCGATCCCCTCGGGCGCGGTCTGCGTCCTGTTGTATGCGCGGAACATCTCTTCGGCGCATCCGGGATCGCGGCCTCTTTCCCGGAGGATCTCTTCCAAGGGCCTCGACCCCTCATGCGGGAATCTCATGGCCTGAACGGCGAATTCTTCCGCCTCTTCGGGCGAGAATCCCGTTCCGAATCTGTGGAACCCGCTGGGTATCAGCGATGCGCGGATGTCCTCCAGCTCATGCTCCAGATCGTCTATGTCCTCGGGGAAGCGCATTTTTCCGGCCGCTTCGGTTATCCTGTCTTTCACGCCGGAGCTGCGGCCCGGATCGGCGACCAGGCTTCCGCGGTATTCCGCTATCAGGCCCTCCAATTCCGACAGTTCCCCATAGAGGCCGCTTCTTACGAACGGCGGAGGCATATAGCTGATCAGGGCGGCATGGGAGCGGCGCTTCGCGATCATGGCTTCGGACGGATTGCCCGCATAGTAGAGATAGAAGTGGGGAACATCGCCCAGAATCATATCCGGGAAGCAATTCCCGGACATCGCATTCTCTTTTCCCGGAAGGAATTCGGCCGTGCCGTGGGTGCCGATGTGTATCACGGCATCGGCTCCGAACTCGTCGCGGACCCACTCGTAGAACGCCAGATACTGGTGGTGGGGCGGCATATGGGGGTCATGGTATGACTTGGAGCCGTCCCGATCGCCCGATCTCGGCGGCTGGATACCAATGAACAGATTCCCTCTGACGATCCCGGGGATGCGATAGCCTTTGCCGGAGGCCATGACGTTCCCGGGAGGTTTCCCCCATGCGTCCTCGACGGATTCCGGGTGCCTGCTCTGCGTGAAGTATGCGATCTCCTTGCTGCGGCCAGCAGGGATCCATTGGGGATCGTTCAGCAGGCCCCCGTCCAGAAATTCATGCTTAAGCTCGCCGGATGATATGGGCTCCGTCCGATATCCGCTGTCATGCAGCAGCATGGATATGTCCGCTATGGACCCAAGGGTATCCAGGAACGACCCTCCGAACAGATTCCCTTCTCCCGGAGGATAGTTGTATCCGATTATGGCTATCTTTTTGTCGCAATTCCTGAGGTCTCTGAGCCTGAGCAGCCCTCTGATCTTGCCTGCCAGCCGATCCAGGCGGTCATCTATGATCCTGACCTCGGACAGCGTGATCCCCCATTCGCCGGCGGATTCCGTCTCCTCGTTGGCTCCGACCGGGAATATGCATATACCGCCGTCCAATTCCGGCATGAATCCGTTGATCATGAATTCCATGGTCTGGAATCCGGAGGCGCGTCCCATCCATTCCTCTCTCGTGGATCTGGTGATGAAGCAGGGCCTGAGGAACGGCGCGTCCATGTCGTTTATGAACCTCATTGCGGCGGCGCTGCTCCCGCCCATCGGCCCCGAAATGAATCTGAATCCCATGAAAGCGACGATCAGATCGGGTTCATCGCCGATCAGCTCCCTGAGCTTCGAGGTGTCTTCGCAGCCGTATCTGTTGAAAGCGACGGGGAGTACGTTCGCGAATTCTCCGATCCCCGACATGACCTGGGAAAGCGCGGAATAGGAGTCGGAAGGGTAGTTGCTCCCGTTGAACAGGAGGGCAACCTTCCTTCTGCCGTCTATCCATCTTTCATTTCCGGCCATGAAATCCCGGCAGGAATGGAAAATGCGTCCGGTCATGGGATCTTTGATGTATACGTCCCCGGCGTCGGAGAACGCGGCCGGATCGGGCAGCATCCCATAGCCGAAATACCTTTTCAATATCATATTCATGGCGGAATCTATGTCCCCGGGGTCGCAGCGGCGGAAGAATTGGCTGAACAGCTCGATGTTTCCCGCGTCTTCGGGGTCGGTTCTGAATTTCTTTTCGTCATAGCCGCCGAGCCTGTGTGATACCGGTCCGAGGCGGCTTATCACAATCCTCTGCGCTCTGCTGCTCTGGAGGGCGGGGGTCATTCTCGACACGAGGCCGCCGTCTGCGCCCATCAGATCCAGGATCAGGAGGTCCGACGACAGTATGTCCGAGCACAGCTTCTCCGCGTCGATCTTCGAAGCCTCAGAATCCCCGCATATGTGGTAGATGTGGAATGATATGTCCGGGCAGAGCCCTCTGATTTTCCTGGCGTACCCGACGATCCCTTTCACTGCCGGGGTGGACACGGATATGAAAGCTATCTCCAAGCGCTCCCTCCGTTCATTCCTTGGCGCGGCCGCCGGGCAGAATGCCTTTCTCCCATCCGACCGGCATCTTCAGGATGACATGGGGCGAACCGTCCGAATCGATGACCTCGCATTCTACGCCGTAGACATCGCGGATGTTGCTTTCGGTAACCACTTCTGCGGGGGTTCCGACGGAGAATATCGTGCCCTCCTTCATGAGCACCATCTTGTCCGAGAATTTGGCGGCGATGTTTATGTCGTGGCTTATCATGACCACCAGCAGGTCATGGGCGCGCGAAAGTTCCTTCAGTATTCCGGTGACCTCCAGCTGATGCCTTATGTCGAGGTTGGATGTGGGCTCGTCCAGAAGGAGTATCTGCGGGTCCTGCGCCAGCCCCCTGGCCAGCATGACCTTCTGATGCTGGCCCGCGGACAGCTCATTGAACGGCCTCATGGCCAGATCGTCGATGCTGAGCATCTTCAGGATGTTGTAGACTATGTTCAGATCCCGGTCGTCGGGTCTCCATCCGTTGTGGGGGCTCCTTCCCATGAGCACGGTATCGACCACGGACAGCGGGAACGAATCCGTCGAAGTGTAAGGCACGTATCCTACGATCTTGGCCACCTCTTTCAGGGGCATCCCGCCGATGTCGGCGCCGTTGATCATCACCGTCCCGCCGGTTGGCTTCAGCACCTTGTTCATGCAATGGATCAGGGTGGATTTCCCGACCCCGTTGGGCCCGATTATGCTGACGAACTGGGGGCCGTCCAGATCCAGGACGATGTCGTTCAGCACCGGCACGCTGGAGTATCCGAATTCCATATCATCTATCTTAATGCGCATTTCCTCGACTCCAGATCTTTTTCCTGTGTCTGAACAGGACGTACAGGAACAGGGGGCCCCCTACGGCCGCAGTGACGACGCCTACGGGCACTCCGGTGACCCCGACCGATTTGGCCAGGCAGTCCGAGTACAGCAGGAGCATTCCTCCGAACGCCGCTGAAGCGGGTATCAGATACCTGTTGTCCGAGCCTACGAATATCCTGGCCACATGCGGTGCGAGAAGCCCTACGAAACCGATGCTGCCGGTGAAGCTGACAGCCATCGCGACGGTCAGAGCCGTGACTATGAGGATGTGAACCCTGACCTTGCCTGCGTCGAGGCCGAGCGCGGCCGCATCCGCATCGCTCATGGCCAGGATGTTGATCTTCTTCGCCATGATCTGCATGAAAATCACGGCTACGACTGCGGCCGCCGTTATGTAAATGATATTGTCCCAGGTTATGGCGCCGACCGTCCCTATGTTCCAGACGTAAGCCGTCTTGTGGTCCTCCGGGTCGGCGACCAGCATCAGGAGCGAGGTCATGGCGCTGAAGGTGTACATCACGCCCAGCCCGGTCAGGATCATGGTGGTGGAAGTCGCCCTTTTGTAGCGGGAGATCAGGACGATCGCCAATGTCGGAAGCAGCGAGAACGCGAATGCGTTGATCACCGTGGCATTGTATCCCGAAATCCCGGGGACCAAGCAGAATCCCAGGGCGATGGCCAATATGGCGCCGAATCCGGCTCCCGATGATATTCCTGTGGTATACGGATCCGCGAGCGGGTTTTTCATTATGCTCTGCATGGCGGCGCCGCACACCGCCAGGGTCATGCCTATGAAGAATGCGCCCAGCGCCCGCGGTATTCTGAGGTTCCAGACTATCTCGTCTTTCTGAATGCCGGCGGGATCCGTGGGGATGTTCCCCGTTATGTGGTCCCAAATGATCGTGTATGATTCTATGAAGCCGATGCCGGCTTTCCCGAGGCAGATCTCCAGCCCCAGCGCCACCAGCGCCAGCGCTATGCAGATGACGCCGAACATCACCTTCTTGGAGATCCGCAGGTTGTACTGGCGTATCTCCCCGGAATTGTCGAACATGTCGTCGAAGCGGCTCACCACATATCACGCCTCTGTCTGATTATCAGCGCAAGGAATGCCGGGCCGCCGATGAACGACAGGACCACCCCGACGGATATGCCGTCCAGGAACATCCTGGCTATTATGTCCGAGACAACTATCAGAAGCGCTCCCAGCACCATGGATGCCGGAAGGACATGGCGGTTGTCCGCGCCTATGATCATGCGCGTCATGTGCGGGACGACCAGCCCGACGAAACCCAGTATCCCGGTCACGGAGACCTGCTCGGCGATCATGAACGACATCACCAGCAGGCAGAGGTTCCTGAACCTCTCGGCGTCTAGGCCGAGGCTTTTGGCGCCGGTGTCGCCGAGGGATATGAGATTCAGCTGTTTGGACATCAGCAGGAAGAAAGCCGTTCCCGCGGCGGTAATCGCGGCCATCAGCGGAATCTTGTCGGACACCACATAATTCAGGGTGCCCACCATCCATTTGTAGACTTCCTGCGATTTCTCGGCCTCGGCGCCCATCATTATCAGCTGCGTGAAGGCTCCGAACATGAAGCTCATGGCCAGCCCGGCGAGGACTATGGTGGCCGGGGACACATTCCTCATCCTGGTGATGCCTACGATCACCAATGCGGGGATGATGCCGGTCATGAACGCGTTCAGCATCAGTCCCATCTCGTCGCTCAGGAAAGGCAGGGTCATCCCCAGCACAAGGCCGGCGGATATGCCCACCATCGCGCCGGAAGAGATGCCGGTGGTATAAGGGTCGGCGAGAGGATTCCTGAGGAGCGCCTGCATGGCCACTCCGGATACGGACAGGGTTATCCCGGCCAGGATGGCGGCGAAGACCCTGGGCATCCTCTCCTCCCATACGATGTAGCTGTCCCACCATTCGGCGGATCCCGGCTCGTATTGGATTCCGGCGATCCTGTCCCAGATTATGCCGAAGACTTCGGCGAAATCGATCTGGTGGGCGCCGATGGACACGGAGACTCCGATCGAGAGGACCAGCGCGGCCATTCCGGCAGCTATGAAAGCTATCTTCCTGAGAGCGTGCTTATGGTACCCTTCGACCTGCTCCGTGTTGTCGAAAACGCTTTCCATCGGCGCCCACCTTAAGAGGTTTGGATCATTCCGTCAGCGCTTTGATGAGATCCTTGGCCATGGATGCCGCGACGTCGTCGGTGATCGCAGTGGCAGATCTGAGGTGCAGGTGCGCGTAATAATTGCCCTTGTAGCAGGAGTAATCCATTATGCTGACGCTTCCGCCGTTGTAATAGTATCCGTATCCAGCATCGGCTCCTGCCGCTTCGGTGATGGCATTGACCTTGCCGCCCATGATGGTGGTTCCGATCTTCGAATCGGCTTCCGCTTTGTCGGCGGCGAATTTCGTCGGGGATTCGGCGCGTGCGACTTCCATGTCCACATAGTATTTTCCGTCCGAGCTGGCGAGCCTCGCTTTCATGGCGGTGCTGTCTTCGGTGACGGCGTATCCGCTGGATGAGGACCCATACTTCTGGGCTTCATCGATGAAATTGTAGCAGCGGAGGGCCACTCCCTTGTAGTCCACGGCGGGAGTCGGATCTGGGACAGGGGTGGGCTCGACATATTTCTTGGCTCTGCTGACGTCGGCAGGGTTCTTGATGGCGTCATAGATGGCTTTGGCGAGGGCGTCGGTGTCAGCATTCCCTTCGATGATCTTGCCTGCGAGGTACACGTATCCCTCGAAGAAAGTCTTGCCGCTGTATCCGGTGTAATGGATGTAGCTCGAAGCTGTTCCCATGTTGAAATTGTTGTAGTATCCGATGGCGTCATCCAGTTTGTCTTTGGAGTATACTCCCTTGATCGTGGATCCCATGACGGATTTCCCTATCTGCGCCGTATAATCCGCTTTGTTCGTGTCGAACTCCGCTTTGGCGTCTTTCTTCGAGTCCAGAACTTTGAATGTGAACGAATTGTCGCTCGATCCGTATCCGCTGGTCGAACCGTTGGGATAATAGTCTTTCGCGTTTTTGGAAGTGTATCCGGGATCGAGATAGAAATTCTCCCCGAAGAATCCGCTGTAATTGGCTGAGAACGAAGCCGCGATCTTGGATGCATCCGCGTCATCTTCCTTTTCACTGCTGTTGCCGTTGTCGAGGAATATGAACGCGGCAGCAATCATGACCGCCGCAACCAGAATGGCTGCGATAATCGCGTATTTGCTGTCCATTATATCACTTGGATGTATAGTTCAACCACTAATTCGAAACGGACGGTAAAAAGTTTTGGTACCGAATCATCCCAGGCAGACGGCTGTCCGAAGAATTGTCAGGGAGCATCTGCAGGTACGGCGGATCATCCGCCTCCGAAAAAGGAAAGGCCGGCAGACCGCCGGCTTGGGGTTTCAGCTGAGCACGTCTTCCATGCCGTACACGACGCCCTTTTTCTGGGATACCACCCACTTGGCGGCCATCACAGCGCCTCCGACGAAGATCTCCCTGGAATGGGCCTGGTGGCGGATTTCGATGCGCTCGGAGTTTCCGATGAACATGACCGTGTGGTCTCCCACGATGTCCCCGCCTCTGATCGAATGGACGCCGATCTCTTTTCCGCGGGGGCAGACCCCCTCCCTTCCGCATACGATGTCCTTCCCGCCCATGGCCTTGCTGATGATCTCCGCCGCGGTCATAGCGGTCCCGCTGGGGGCGTCCTTCTTCTGGTTGTGGTGCGCTTCCACTATCTCGACGTCGTATTCGTCGCCCAGATAGCCGGCGGCATCCCTGATCAGCTTGAAGAAGACTCCGACTCCTATCGAATAGTTCGACGAGATGACCGCGGCCACGTTGTTCTTTATGACGGCGTCGGTTATGGCGGTCTTCTGCTCGGCGCTGAGGCCGGTGGTGCCGATTATGAGGTTGACTCCTGCCGACGCGGCGGCGGGGGCGTTCACGGCGGTGGCCTTGGCAATGGTGAAGTCGATGAGGACGTCCGTCCTGCTTTCTTTGAGGACGGCGGCGAGATCCGCGGAATCCGATACGGGGACTCCCAATGCGCCCGCGCCGACAACATCTCCGATGTCCTTTCCGATGTTGACGATGTCGAACGCCGATGCGATCTCCATCCCTTCGGTGGCCAGCACGCGGCGGATGATGAGCGTGCCCATCCTCCCGCATGCGCCTACAAGCCCTACTCTGACGTTGGTCAAAGGCATTCCTCCCTGCAGCAAATGGAATCCATGTTATCGGGCCCTTATCCGCTGATGCGATTAAACCGTTATCCATCGCATCGGCCCGCTCTGCTTGCCGCTGTCCTTGCCGGAGCAGAGATAATAGACATTCTTCCTGCCGCATCCGGTGCAGAAGATGAGTTTCTCCCCTTCCATCCTCTTAAGGATGCGCCTCGTGTACTGCGGGGAAAGCATCGTGTTCTCGGCTATCATGCTTACGGATGCGCCATTGAATGCGGCTATTATGTTCTCTATCTTCTCTTTGCGGATCTCATACGCGGAGGACACGACGCTGATGGCCGGCAGATTGATGGTGAAGCGATCCCCGGTGAACGATGCGGAAGGCATTTGGGGCGTCATCCTGTAGCAGTGTTTGATCGAAGCTATCCCGTTTCCGCGGAAGCCGAATCCCTCCAGCGCGCGGAAGAACCTGGCCAGGCCAGAATTCCTTGCGATCGAGCCTCTGTCCTTCCTGTCGGGGACCCAGACGCCACCGGGCGAGGTTATGTTCGCGGAGGCCAGATCGGCATTCACTGTTATAGGGGCTTCGATGAGGTAATCGCGATGGACTATGGCGTTCACGGCTGCTTCTCTTATGATCCTTTTAGGGTAGCGTTCTATGGTGTATTTCTTCTCAGGATCCGGTTTTTCCATTCCGCATATGGCATCCAGGATGACGTAGTATTGCTTCAGGACCGAGCCGTCCACCGTCTGCTTCCGTCCGCATATCTCTATTTCGGTGGTCCATGGGCACTGGTCCGACAGCATAAGGGCAAGATTGCTGTATCTGCCGCTGTCGGCGCGGAGCTCTGCGATCCCGGCGTAGTCCATCCGGATCCTTTCCCACACTTTCTTCTCGGCGTACGAGAATGTCAGCTGCTGGACAGGCGATTCCTTGTGGTCAAACGATTCGTCCATGCCATCCAATAGTATTATAGCCAATTTAGGGAATATTGTGCTTGTTTAAGATTATTATTGGTGGACATTATAGGTATTATAATATTATCCAATGACGTTTATTGCGTCTATCAATATTTTAATATTCCACCCGATAATCGATTATTATAAATATTGTTGGAGATAATTATTGCACAGGTGAATATGGATGGTTGTAATTCCCAAAAATGTCGCTGACCTTTTCGTCCCCGACACAGTGAAAGTATTGGTCACATGTGACCGCGCCGGACAGCCCCATGCTATAGCATGCGGAAGCATCGACCTCTGCCCCCTCGAAGTAGGGAAGGTTCTGGTGGGGGAGATTCTGATGAAGAAAGCGGCCGAGAATCTGAAGAACACCAAGAAGGCTTCGATTCTCCTGACTTCCGGAACGACATCTTACGAACTCATCCTGGAGAATCCCGAGCGCATCACCAGCGGACGCCCGCTGGACAAGATGAATCTGAAGCTTTCTTCGCTGGGCCTGAAAGCCAACGCAGTATGGTGCTTCAACACGGTCGCCATTTATGACCAAAGCGCGACCCCTGCCGCAGGGACAAGGATCGCCTGAAATCCAAGCCGCTCGCCCGCGGGCGGCATTCTTCCTTCTTTTCGGCATTATTATTAGGTCGCGCCGCCATCTGGCATGCGATGGAAATCGACGAAGCCGTTGCATGGGTCCAGAGCAATCTCCCTCAGACGATACTCCTCATCGGGGGCATTTTAGCGATGGCTATCGCCATCAGATACGCCAAGGACAAGGACGGGAAATACGTCGTTCTGACTGCTGCCGGTTTCATTTTCGGGATAGGCATGGTCATCGAAGCCGTAGCTCATTATTCGGAATGGAACACATTCGCCGCCGTTCTGGTCGCGGTGACCGCATTCGCGCTGATCGTCAGGCCTTTCCGCAACGTCAATTTCTCCGCCGTCCTAGCTTTGCTTCTGATGGTGGTGGTCTACATCTCGCTCGGAAGCCTGAACGGCGTCATGATAGCCGACGCAGTGGATCTGACGTTCCTGTCGGAAGGCTGGCCCCGCATCGTATTATCTTTGATCATAGGGGCGATAGTCTACGGGATATGCAGCTTCATGGAAGCTCTGGTGAAGCTGTTCGGCAAGCTGCTGAACCTGTGGCCGGTGCTTCTCCTGCTGGGCATCATATGCGTGGCGGAGGCGGCCATGATGTTCTTCGGATCAGATTCTCTGTCTGATTTCATGGATTTCGACGCGATACGCGAGAGGCTGGGTTTATGATCGCCGGAACCGCTTCAAAGGCGTCCGCCTTGGGCAGAACGGCCCCTCGGTCAGGGATTGTCCGATGTCAGTGCTCAACTAAACCTTTAAATCGTATGAGACGATGGCTGGTTCAGAGTGGGCTCGTGGCTTAGCCAGGATATAGCGCTGGCCTTCTAAGCCAGACGCCTCGGGTTCGAATCCCGACGGGCCCGCCAAGGATGCATCACCCTCGGTGATGACGCATTCAAGGAAGGAAGTCACATGAAGAGAGG
>JAEEJP010000014.1 GCA_016281925.1 Methanomassiliicoccaceae archaeon | reverse complement strand
GTCCACAGTGCTCTTGCATCGGGACGTATGTCGTTGGCAAACACAGTCTCGAAACCAGTTTTCTTTAAAGTTACCCACTCGCCATCGATGGATTCTATCCAATCAGGGTGAACCTTCTCGTTCACAGAGCGCCTCAGACAGTTGAACCCTCCCTCAAAACCCAGATCCATCCCGCCACATCCAGAAAATAAAGAAAGCACGCGCATCTAAACCGCGCTAGCGTTACGCGGACCACCTATTTACAATGGCGCGCTGAAATCAATTACGCAGCATATTGCAACCATATTATCTGGTTCGTCCTCTGACACGATATGACAAAAACGGTTTCAATAACGAACACTGCGATCGGCCTCGCAGCATGGTCATAGCCTGACGACCGCCCACTCCTTGAGCACGTTGCGCGCTTCGGGGCCGGAGAGGCTGGAGATGAATCCCTGCATGGCGGCGGAGACGGCCCAGTCGCCGTTGTCAGCTCCCGGGACGGAGACATGGTAGACATACGCCTTCTCGCACTCGGATGTCGCGCCACCGTGCTCCCAGCAGACCCTGTACGTGACGTCTATGTCGAAATCCCTGGACTCGCCTAGATAGAAGCAGAAGGCGTCCTCGAACATATGGGAGTGCGGCGCGGAGACGTCTCCCTTGGGCAGCTCGTACCTCACCGCCCAATGGTCCGGGCCTTCGTCCTTGAAAATAGTCGACATGCCGTAATGGAAGCTCGTTCCCACGTATTCCGAAGGGCGGATGCTGTCCGGGATGCGCCATTCCATCTCAAGGTATCTGAAATCCACGCCTTGGGTAGGGAACTGCACTGACGGAGCGAACCGGATGCAGCCGTCCTGAGCCAATGCCATCCTAGGGAGCAAATTGAACCTGACCGGCGAATCGACCGAGAGCATCCCGTTGAAGACCGGGCTGGAAACGCCCACAGCCTCGGCGTCTAGGACGACCGTCTCCCTGCGGACGTCCTGATCCGGCCCCGAGAATGCCGCCACGACGGCTGCGACAGCCACGACGGCAACGACCGACACCACGACGGCTGCGATGACTACGGACTTGTTCATGGCGATTCATGGACATGGCAATATAAAAAAAACTGCTGAAGGGGATGCATCCCCCGTCAGCAGAGAACCATTACCTATTAAGCCAGTAGACAGATATCTGGGCCCGATGAGCACCATCATGGAAGAGGCCCGCAGGGGCGAGATAACGCCTCTGATGAAGAAGATCGCGGAGAACGAAGGCGTCAGCGCCGAATTCATCAAGAACGGGATCGCGTCAGGACGCATCTGCGCGCCCCACAATCCCATTCACGATGCCAAACCCGCTGCGATAGGCGAAGGGCTCTCCGTGAAGGTGAACGTCAACCTCGGCACGTCCCGCGACATGGCCGACCTGGACACAGAGCTGGAGAAGCTCAAGGTCGCTATCAGGTACGAGGCGGACGCGGTGATGGACCTCAGCACCGGAGGGGACATCGACGCCATAAGGAGGAGGCTGATCTCCGAATGCCCCGTGATGATGGGCTCCGTCCCGATATACCAGACAGGGGTCATGGCCGCCAGGAGGAAGGCCGTCGTCGAGATGACGGAGGACGACATCTTCAGCGGCATAGAGAAGCACGCCAAGGACGGGATGGACTTCATGACCGTCCACTGCGGCATAACGAAGGAGAGCGTCGGATGGCTTAGCAGGTGCGGCAGGATAACCGACGTCGTGTCCAGAGGAGGGTCCTTCCTGACTGCGTGGATACTCCACAACGAGGAGGAGAATCCCCTGTACAGGAACTTCGACTACCTCCTGGACCTGGCCCGCGAGTACGAGTTCGCCCTTTCGCTGGGTGACGGGTTCAGGCCCGGATGCATAGACGACGCCTCCGACCAGGCGCAGGTCTCGGAGCTCATGACCCTGGGGCACCTGGTGGAGAGGGCCAGGGCGGCCGGCGTCCAGAGTATGGTCGAAGGCCCGGGTCACGTGCCGCTCGACCAGGTGGCGATGAACATGCGCCTGGAGAAGAGGATGTGCCACGACGCGCCGTTCTACGTGCTCGGGCCGCTGGTCACGGACATTGCCCCGGGATACGACCATATCGTCGGAGCCATCGGAGGCGCTGTGGCCGCGCAGAACGGGGCGGACTTCCTGTGCTACCTCACCCCCGCCGAGCACCTGTCCCTGCCGGACGTGGACGACGTGAAGGAAGGCGTGATAGCTTCGAAGATCGCCGCGCACGTGGGGGACCTCTGCAGAGGGATCGGAAGGGAGCGCGACACCAGGATGGCCAAGGCCAGGAAGGCCCTGGACTGGAGCACCATGTTCGGCACATGCATCGACGAGGAGAAGGCCAGAAGATACAGGTGCCGCGGATGCACCGAGGAGAGCGAGGGATGCTCCATGTGCGGGGACATCTGCGCCATAAAGATCGTCGACGAGTACATGAAGGAGAAGCGCTGACGACGCTACGCCCTGCAGCACA
The DNA here is from genome assembly GCA_016281925.1 of Methanomassiliicoccaceae archaeon. GTDB lineage: Archaea > Thermoplasmatota > Thermoplasmata > Methanomassiliicoccales > Methanomethylophilaceae > Methanoprimaticola. The sequence goes on along the minus strand of JAEEJP010000014.1, from coordinate 2,206 downwards.
GATGGAAAGCGCATGGCTACAAGTGCAGAAGCGAGGGCTTGCTAGTCGACGCAAGGTGCGTGAAGAGAGCATACATCCGCACAGGGAACTCTACGCAGGAAATCGAAGAAGACGATTTCAAAAAGGCCATTCTGTCAGAGCAGAGGCCTGGAGACAACTCTAGACCAGCGTATCCTGGAAGCCATGTCCGGATCTGCGACGATGAGCACGAAAAGGCTATCTGAAAAGCTAGGAGTCCCGTCAAGGACCATTCGGAGGCACCTTGCCCGTCTTGTAGAGGCCGGCCAGATCGTCAGGGTGGGAAGCAACAACAGCACAGAGTACGCCATAAAAGACGAACTAGCCGTTTGAAAGCCCGGCCATCGGCCATACTATGTGACCGCCCGGCCAACTTCCCGGCCATCGGCCATACTATGTGACCGCCCGGCCATAATGGGTGGCCGATGAACCATCCGAGAAAGCTCTCGAGCCGCGCTGGGAGAGGCAGTATGATGATGGAGCCACTGGAGGGGATCGAACCCCCGGCCTGCGGTTTACGAAACCGCCGCTATACCCCTAAGCCACAGTGGCACGCATAGGTGGAGCGAACCATGGTATAAAAACATGGCCCATGCTCCCTCTCTGACCATCGAACGAACCGGCATCCTGACACCGCCGTCGCAGACGTGTGCGTCGTTCGGGAGTCTCGTGCTGAGCCGCCCTCCGCTTCAGGAACGACGGCTTGTCCTCGAACGAATCCATGAAAGCGGCGGCGAACAGCGGCATGTGGACGACCCCGCCCGCATCCACGAATATGTTGCCGTTCTCTAGCTTCACCCTGTGGGCCACGTCGAAAACCTCGCCCACCTTGGATAACGACGGAGAGTCCCGCTTTTTTCCCGATTTCACCTCTATGGCCGTCGCTCCGCTCGGCATCTCCACGACGAAATCTATCTCCATGCGCCCGCTGCCGTTGTTCTTCTGATAGTAGAACGTGTCGAAGCCGCTCTTGACCAGCCCCTCTGCGACAGCGTTCTCTGCAAGAGCCCCGAGATTATACGAATAATCCGCGGAATGGATCGCTATGACGGCCCCCTCGCCGTACATATGCGCGAGAAGCCCCGTGTCCGACATGTAGACCTTGAACACGTCGGGCTTCTTCTGACCGGCGAGGGGCAGGCTTATCTGCGAGATCCCATGGACGAAGTTGCCGTATCCTGCGTTCTTTATCCACAGGAGGTTCCCCCCGTACACATCGGCCGACTTGCGGGATCCCGCCCTGTCCTTGCCGACCTCCGAATAATGGAAGCGCTTATTGGTCTTGGACAGCTGCCCTGGGATGGATTCGAAGCACTCCATCGTCTTGACTGCGTCCATGCCGGAATTGTACCTGTTGATGTCCTGCCCCACCAGGGCCAGGATCCCTTCTTGGACTGCCATAGCTCCGTAATACGTCTCGCGGTCCTCGTTGAAGGCCTCCACCGCCGCAGGCATGCCTCCTATGATCATATATTTGCGGAACAGTGCGGCGAACCTTCCTAGGATCGCGTCCGGGACTGGAGAACGGAATCTTATGCATCTGCGGACCTCTGCGACGGAGTCCGGAGGAACCCCTTGAGACCAAAGGAACTCCTCGAAATCCAAGGAGCGCATGATGTACGGCTCCACGTATCCCATGGGAGAGAGCATGCCTTTCCTTTCCATAGAGCCTGTTCCGCTGATCTTGACGCCGAGCATCGAGCCGGAAGCGATGACCTTGAACCTCCCGTCCAGAGCGAAGAGCTTCAGAGCAGAGAAGGCCGCCTCGCAATCCTGTATCTCGTCGAAAAAGAACAGCGTATCCGACAGATCTCCGGATCCGAGAGAGCGCAGAGTGCGAATTGACAGCATTATCCCGTCTATCGAAAGGCTACGGCCCTCGAACACCGACCGGAACTCCGCATCCTTGCTGAGATCGGCATACACATATCCGGAGTAGTTCTCCTTCGCGAAGCTCTCTATTATGAAGGTCTTCCCTGTCTGCCTCTGACCGTACACCAGAAGGGGCTTCCTGCCGTTCTCCTTCCAGTCCATCAGCCTGGCGTATGCCTTCCTTTGCAGCATTGCTCCTGCAAAGGATTCATGGATATTAATCCTGCTTCAAAATACCGGGCGGTTTTCTGCATCTTGGCTCAATTTACCGGGCGGTTTTCTGCATCTTGGCTCAATTTACCGGGTCGATATGTAT
>JAEEJP010000003.1 GCA_016281925.1 Methanomassiliicoccaceae archaeon | reverse complement strand
GGCCGAATTCCGGGAACGCTTTGACGTATTTTCCGGCGGCGATGGCGGTTTCGGCGAGAATCTCGTTCGCTGTGACGAGACCTTGGCCTCCTCTCCCATGCCAACATATCTCCATGTCCATGAGTACCACTCTTGTCAGACCGATATATTGGATATATTTTAAACCCTTTGCGCATGATTTCGGTTATCCTACAATTAACGGAATCTTTGCGACGAAAAAAGTTTTGATTATAAGATAACTCTACGATTTTCGTATTGCAGATTATTGATATCGTATCAATCTGATGTCAAACAGTCCGATGCCCCGGAAGGCGCGACGGCGCACGGTTCGGAGGCCCCGGAACATCCGCGGGAAATCGACGTGCTTCACGCTCTTTGTGCCGTCATATCGGATTCCAGACGGGAGATTTCCAGGACCGCAGATATTGATGATATAAAGGATAAGACGGAATGGGCGATATCCGGGCCGGACATACGGCAGGGAACAGAGCGATTCTCGGCGGCTGTGCGGATGCCGCGCCAAACACGCGGGAACGATATTTCCGGCCGAAATTGCGTTATAAAGCCCCGGACACTGCCCGGATCGCGTTCGCATGGATCAGAAAACCTGAAGAATAATAATGAAAAGAGCGGCCGGGAAGGAATATAGCAGGCAATCGCGCCGACAACTGTTAAGACTGATTATCCTATTGCGGTGTTCGGATGCCCTCTGACGAATCAATCGAGAAAACGGCCGCACCGAAGAGGAAAAAGACCCCTACGGCGGAGCAGATGGCCGCCAAACAGCAGGAGATCTCCGTCACGGAGTTCTTCGAGAAGAACAAGCAGATCCTCGGATTTGATTCCCGCTCCAAATCGCTTCTCATGGGGATCAAGGAAGCGGTGGACAACTCCCTCGACGCCTGCGAGGAAGCCAACATCCTGCCTGACATCGAGGTCTGCATAGAGAAGGTCGGCGACGAGGATTACCACATATCCGTCGAAGACAACGGGCCCGGGATCGTCCACAGGATGATACCGAACGTGTTCGGCCGCCTGCTATACGGATCCAGATTCCACGCCCTGAGGCAGTCCAGAGGGCAGCAGGGAATCGGGATCTCCGCCACCGTCATGTACGGGAACATCACCACCGGGAAGCCCGCCCACGTCCAGTCGAAGATCGAGGGCGAGGACGAGGTCGCCTCCGGGATGGACATCGTCATCGACACCAAGACCAACCGCCCCATAGTCACCAACGACAAGCCTTTCGACTGGAAGGGAAAGGACCACGGGACCAAAATAGAATACACGATCAAAGGGCGCTACATCACCGGGAAGCAGTCAGTATTCGAATATCTGAAGGACACCGCCATCGTCAATCCCCACGCCGAGATTATTTTCCGCGACCCTGACGGCAAAAAATACACCTTCGAAAGGGCCACCGACATCATGCCCCCCAGGCCCAAGGAGATCAAGCCGCATCCGGAGGGGATGGAGATCGGAGACCTCATGAAATACTCCTCGGCGTCGGCCCAGAAGACCGTCTCCGCATTCCTGAAGAACGATTTCTCCAGGATCACCGACAGGATCGCCAAGGAGATCGTCCAGAAATCCGGCGTGGACGGGAACAAGAAGCCGTCCGACATCACCCGCGAGGATGCCATCGCCATGCTGGCCGCTATCAGCGAAGCCAAGATAATGGCGCCTCCCACCGACTGCCTGTCGCCGATCGGGGACACCCTGATCAAGAAAGGTCTGATGCACGTGCTGGACGGGCTCCGTCCGGAATACTATGCCACCCCTGTCACCCGCTCGCCGAAAGCGGTTAACGGAAATCCGTTCGTCGTCGAGGCCGGGATCGTATACGGGGGAGACATACCCTCCGACAGCCAGGTGCAGATACTGAGGTTCGCCAACAGAGTCCCGCTCCTGTACCAGCAGGGCGCGTGCGCCATAACCAAAGCGATCTCCGACATGGACTGGAGGAGATACGGCCTTGAGCAGAGGGGAGGGAAAGGGATCCCGTTCGGGCCGGCGATCATCCTGGTCCACGTGGCGTCCACCAAGGTCCCGTTCACCTCGGAAGGGAAGGAAGCGGTCGCCGGATTCCCGGAGCTCCAGAGCGAGATCGGCCTCGCGCTGAGGCTGTGCGCCAGGAATCTGAAGAGCCATCTGAACAAGATGGAGCGCAAGAAGAAGACCCACGCCAAATTCGAGATTGTCCAGGAAATCCTTCCGGACATGGCCAAGAAGGCCGCCGACCACCTGGGGAAGCCTGTGCCCAATCTGGACAGGACGATCACCCGCATCATGAACGTCGTCTGGGTGGAGCCTTCGATGAAGAAGGAATCGAAGAGCAAGCGCTGCATCAAGTACACCATATACAATTACACGAGCTCGGTCCGCACCTTCAGGCTCCATGCGCAGCTCCCGAAGGAATCGCTGAAGGATCTGTCCCTGTATTCGTCGCCGTATTTCCTGGACATCAACGACGAGGGCAAAGCCAACTGGGAGATACGCGAGATACAGCCGTCCGCGCATGTGGAGGTGGCGTTCGACCTGACCGGCGACATGGCGGACACCTTCGACCCCGACGACATCTACTTCTCCGGGCTCAACCCGGTGATGGTGATGGGCGCGGAGATGCTCCCCGGAGACTGGGGAATAAAAGGCATGGAGATAATCGAATCTGCGGACGATTACGTCGAGGAAGACGACGAGGACAAGGAAGAGGAGGAGGAAGACCTTGACGATGAATGAAAGGCAGCAGAAGGCGCTGGACAGCCTCACCGGAGTGGTCGGAGGGATCTACGACCAGCTGGACGGCGGGGAGATACCCTCGATGGAGCTTCCCCTCAGATCCAAGAAGAACATCGAATTCGACACTCAGCACAACGTCTGGACCTACGGCGACCTCAGGACCTCGCGCACGGCGAAGACCGTGAACGGAGCCGTGATGATGCTGAGGACAGTGTACACCTCCGACTTCATCAACGACATGATCCGCGACGGCAAATCGTCCACCTTAAGGGAGATGTATTACATCTCCGAGGGATGGAACAACGCCAAATTCCACAGCCAGGACGAAAGCAACCTTCTTGCCGAGGACCTGGAGACCATAACCGGATGCATGAGGGAGGACTTCAAGCTCCGCCCCGAGGAATCCGGCGCCCACGTGTACGGCGACCTGAACTTCACCACCATGACCAAGAAGGGGATGAAGACGATGAACTGCATCGACGACGTCTCCGAGGCCGGATTCGCGGTGCCGTACAAAGTGGAGGAGGACACGTTCCAGATAGACCCCGGGAACACTAAGTTCATCATGGCGATAGAGACAGGAGGTATGTACGCCAGGCTGATCGAGAACGGGTTCCCGGAGAAATACGGGTGCACGCTGGTGCATCTGTCCGGGCAGCCGGCGAGGTCCACCAGAAGGCTCATCAAGAGGCTGAACGAGGAGTACGGCCTCCCGGTGACCGTATTCACCGACGGCGACCCCTGGTCGTTCAGGATCTTCGCCTCTGTGGCTTACGGAGCCATCAAGACGGCGCACATCTCGGAGTATCTGGCCACGCCCACCGCCCAGTTCATAGGGGTGACGGCGTCGGACATCCTGAACTACGACCTGCCCACCGACAAGCTCAACGACAAGGACATAGGTGCGCTTAACGCCGAGCTCAGCGACCCCAGATTCACGGACGAATTTTGGGTGACGGAGATCCAGGCGATGCTGGAGATGAAGAAGAAATCTGAGCAGCAGGCGCTGGCCAAATACGGCCTGGACTACGTCACCGACACGTATCTGCCGGAGAAGCTCACGGACATGGGTGTCCTGTGATACGGAAAACCGTTTCGCTGATCCGGCCTCCCGATCCTCTTGCCGGGAGACCGGACCGTTTTTATCCACTTTCGGGGCCCCCGTCATTCCAATTAAATATCCCGTCAATGGTCTACTGCCGATACCGTGACCGCCCGCCCGACCCCGACAGAGCCCATCATAGTCCGCGGGCACCCTCTTGACAGGCAGCAGATGGCCGTGGTGGAGGACCAATCCTTCACGCAGCTCGTCGTCGCGGGCGCCGGGACGGGGAAAACGACCACTCTGATCGGTAAGGTGAAATATCTCGCCGAGAAGGCCGGAGTCGACCCGGACAGGATGCTTCTGATATCCCTCACCAACAATTCCGTCGCCGACCTCAGGAAAGCTGTGGCGAAAGAGTTCGGCCCAGGGTTCGGGGCGGACATCATGACCATACACGCCCTGGGCAACCGGATTCTCCGCAAGAAACCGTGCATCGGGGCCCAGAAAGCCAAGCTGATAGGCGGCATATGCGACGAGCTGGTGCAGACGGACAGGAAATCCGCCGAAGCCATGATGGCGTACATCGACGGGCTCCGCCGGACATCGTACTCCTATCTGTCGTACAACGGCAAGAGCATAGGGAACAGAGGCCTCAGAGCGGTGGCCGATGCGCTGTTCAGATGCGGCATAGACTGCGATTACACCCGGCCGGTGTATTCGGAGACGGACAGCAGACCGGGATTCATCACGGTCAAGCTGAAGAATTCGTCTTTCAAGCTGTATTCCGACTCACCCGGGGTATCCGACGCCGGAAGGGATCCGGACGAAGCCTGGGCCGTCCTGAAAGCGAAGAAAGTCCCCGCGAAAACCCTGAACGTCAACGATCTGGCCTCGAACGTCATGCAGGCTTGGGGGCTCAGAGTCCCGGAATCCCTCGGAAATCTGATATCCAGATGCAAATGCACCGGCAGGAGCATCCGCGACCTCCTGAGGGCCAACGGGAGGAACCCCACCGCCGCCCGCGGCGAAGCGGAAATCAAGATAAACCTTCTGGACAGGGTCTGGGACATGTATTCCATGGCCTGCGCCCAGGGGGATCTGGCCGATTACGAGGACATGGTCATACAGTCGGCGGACATCGTACGCAGGGGAGGGTTCGCCGGCAAGCGCTACGACGCCGTGCTGATAGACGAATACCAGGACGTATCGAAGATACTGGTGGACCTGGTCAAAGCTCTGAGGGGCGTCATGCGCTTCAGGCTGTTCTGCGTCGGGGACGACTGGCAGAGCATCTATTCCTTCAGCGGAGGGGACGTCTGGCAGATGTTCGACTTCCGCCTCATCTGGTCCGGATGGGGCAGCATGAAGATATCCAAGATCGAGAAGACATACAGATCCCCCAAGCAGATGGTGGAGATGACGAACCGCTTCGTGTCGAAGAACCCGGCCCAGATCAGGAAGGTAATAAGGGGGCTGCCGGCTACCAGGATGCCTCCGGTCCAGCTTCTGCCGGTGTCCGAGGACGGGGACATAGCGAAGATGATCGCCAACCGTCTGGACTATGTGGATCCGGACGATTCCGTCTTCGTGATCGGGCGCACCCGCCGGGATCTCTTCGCGCTGGGATACGGCAACGGGCCGTTCCTCTTCGAATCCGCGAACCCCGATTCGGGATCGGTGAAAGTCGTTTACAGAGAATATGACGAAGCGACGAAAGAATGGATGCCGGTCAGGGAGCTGAGATACCTCACGGCGCATTCCTCCAAGGGATTGGAGGCGGACGTGGTGTTCCTTCTGGCCGACAGGGAACGCGGAGGCTTCCCCAACGATGTGGAGGACGATCTGGGCATCCTCTTTGCCGGGCGGGAGGAAGGCATCGAATACGCCGAAGAGCGCAGGGTGTTCTACGTAGCGATGACCAGGGCCAGGAAGAAGCTGTTCATGGTCAACAGGATTGGAGCGGAAGGCACCGCCCTGTCCTCGGACTCCCCGTTCATGGGCGAGATCATCTCGGACAACCTGGGTATGCTGGAGAAATCCACGCCCTCATGCCCCGTCTGCTCCGGGCCGATGATGATCCGCGACTCGCCCAAGAAGCCGTTCTACGGGTGCCTCAATTATCCCGCGTGCAGAGGGACGCTGCCTTTCAGGGAGCTCCGAGCGCCGTCGCAGTGGGCCGCCGTATCCGGAATAGATATCCTTCAGAATCGCTATGAATCTGAGAACCGACGGCCTGTCCTCCTTCTCTCTCACGCAGATGCCGCAATCGAATCTCTCGGTGCAGTCGAACGGGACCCATCTGTAACCGGGGTCGTCCCCCCTCAGAAATCCGGGCGACAGACAGACGCCGCTCCCCGCGGCGACGTTGACGAGCGTTGTGTCATGGTCATGGCTGTTGAAATAGCCTACGTCCCCGTTTTCGATGGCCCTTCTCTGGACCGCCGCAAGCTGCGGGGGCGAGCCTCCTCCGACCATCAGCGTCCTTCCGGAAAGGTCCCCCTCCGAAATCGCAGGCCTGGATGCCAGAGGATCGTCGTCCCTGACTATCAGATATATGCCGCTGTAGAACAGGTGCTCCTCCCTGATTCCGGGCGACCCCGACATTCTCCCGATCTCAGTGAACTCGATGTCGGTGCCGCCGGCCAGGAACCTGCTGAAGTCGTCGTACGGATGGAACACCGGCGTGACCAGAACCTCGGGATGCTCCATGGACAGCGCCCTGATGGCGTCCGGAAGGAAGCGGAGGGCGGATCTCACAGGCAGACCTACCCTTATGCTCTCCCTGAATCTGCCGCCGATATTCTGGCACTGCTCCACGGCCTTCCTCATATCCGTGCGTATCGAAGACAGATGGACGCAGAACTGCTCTCCCGCCGGAGTTATCGCGAGATTCCTTCCGGCCCGCCGGAATATGTCGAACCCTACCTCCGATTCTATCTGCCTCAATTGGTACGAAAGGGTCGGCTGGGAGACATGCAGCGATTCAGCCGCCCGGTTGAGGCTCATGGCCTCCCTGATTTCCAGCAGATAGTCGATCTGTTTGAAGTCCATATGCTCACTTGATATATTTAATTTATATTTTAAATTAATAATAGAAGTTTTATATAAAAATATTTAATAAATATCTGTCAGATCTGTTCCCTGTGATCCGATGTCCAAGAATCTTGTGGCATACTATTCGCGCAAAGGCGAGAACTATTTCGGCGGAAGCATCCGCTCGGTCGCAAAAGGGAACACAGAATACGTGGCGGAATACATCGCAGAAGCCGTCGGAGCGGATATCTTCGAAATCGAGACTGCAGAAAAGTACCCGGACGACTATATGCGGTGCACCGAGGTCGCCAAATCCGAGCTTAAGAATAAAGCGAGGCCCGGACTGAAAAGAGAACTCGGCTCGATCGCAGGCTACGACAATATCTTCGTCTGCGGACCGTGCTGGTGGGGCACCTACCCCATGGCCGTGTTCACGTTCGCCGAGAGATTCGATTGGAGCGGAAAAAAGATTTTCGCCGTCATGACACATGAAGGCAGCGGAATGGGCTCCTCCGAACGCGACCTCAGAGATTCCTGCAGAGGAGCGGAAATGGCGGACTCCATCGCGATATCCGGCAGCCAGGCGCAGTCTTCGGAAAAAACCGTGTCCGATTGGGCGAAAAAATGCCTGGGGTGAAGCATGGATCCGGAGATCAGAGCGGCGGCAATCCGCATGTGCGATGCCATAGCAAAAGGAGACGCCGCGGCATTGGAATCGGTTCTGGCTGAGGACATGAGGCTGACCCACATTACCGGCATGGTACAGAGCAGGGATGAATTCCTGGCCGCCATGAAGGACGGCACCCCGAGATGCCACGGGATTTCGGCGGCCTCTGTCGAATGCGCATACGACAGCAGAACGGCAGAGGCCACGCTCCATTCGCTGGCCGATGCCAGCATGTTCGGGGGCCCGAGACATGCCCGGAGACTGGAATCGCGCCTGAAGATGAGGAACGGCGGAGACGGATGGCGCATCTGCGAGTCGATAGGGAAACTATCTGAAAGGCGGGAAAAAAATGGAATGCGAAGAGACGAGAGTAGATATGAGAAAAATGACCGGGGAGGAGATGGAAGACACAATGCGCAGAGCCCGGCTGATATTCAGGATCAACCACACCATGCCGTTCACCCCGGAATACGATTCGCTTGTGGCCGAACTATTCGGCGGAAAAATCGGGGAAGGGACCAGAATCACAGCTCCGTTCAATCTGGTCGCATCGGAGAACCTCAGAATCGGACGCGGAGTGTACATAGGGGGCAATCTGCTGGGCATGTGCCGCGGAGGCATCGACATAGAGGACGGCGTGATGATCGCCGCCAACGTATCCCTGCTATCCAACAACCACGACCTCTATGACAGGGAAATCCTCACGTGCAAGCCCATCAGGATATGCGAGGGGGCATGGATCGGCGCCGGCGCTCTGATAATGCCGGG
>JAEEJP010000013.1 GCA_016281925.1 Methanomassiliicoccaceae archaeon | reverse complement strand
TTGTACGTACCGTTATCCAGGATGTGGCGTTCACCGAGGACTGCGTAATACTCGCATTCTTCGTTGGGACGGGATATATCCGTATACTTTTGCTTTGGGCGCCGTTCTCCCATTTAACCACTAGAATGAGATGGGAGTATAAATAAAAATATCAACTAAAAAGTATAACATCACCATGTTTATTATTATGTAAGCATATCTCAAAGCATGAACCGCGATTGTTCTGTTCTTTTAAAAAGGAATGAGATTTGGCGCAAGACCGCCGTAGTCGCGATTCTTCTGGCCGCGATGGCGTTCATCATAGCCATGGAGTCGGAGGAGTCGGATGGGACCTCTGGCAAATGCGGGGACGATATTACATGGGAGCTCGACGACGATGGCAATCTGACCATCTCCGGCAGCGGCGACATGTACGCTGATTTCTCAAAGAGGCCTTGGGGCGACGGGGTGAAGTCCGTCTGCTTCGAGGGCTCGGTGACGTCCATAGGGAACAACGCGTTCCGCGGCTGCAGGTCTCTGACCTCCGTGGAAATCCCGGATTCTGTAAAAAGAATAGGGTCAGGGGCGTTTTATTGTTGCACTTCGTTGGCCTCCGTGGAGATCCCCGACTCGGTGCAAGTCATAGGAAGCGAAATCTTCCGTGAATGTTACGCGCTGGAGTCCGTGACCCTTGGAAGCTCGGTGACGTCCATAGGGCTCAATGCTTTCAGCGGGTGCGCCTCCCTGGAATCCGTTGTCATCGGGGACTCGGTGACGTCCATAGGAAATTCCGCGTTCTACGGATGCTCCTCCCTCGAGTCAGTGGCTATCGGAGCTGCGGTGGTGTCCATCGGAAACGGGACGTTCAGAGAATGTGAGTCGTTGGCCTCCGTGGAGATCCCCGACTCGGTGACGTCCATAGGGAACAACGCGTTCTACGGATGCTCCTCCCTGGAATCCGTTGTCATCGGGGACTCGGTGACGTCCATAGGAAAATCCGCGTTCTACGGATGCTCTTTGGAATCCGTGGACTTCGGGAACTCGCTGACATCCATCGGCGACTATGCGTTCAAGGACTGCCAAAGGCTCGCGTCCATCGTCTTGCCCGACTCGGCCAAGACCATAGGCATACACGCGTTCTACGGCTGCGAGGGGCTTGGATCCGCGGACTTGGGAGGAGTCTCCGAAATAGGGATGAAGGCGTTCGCCCGCTGCGTCTCCCTTGCAAGCGTCGTATTCGGCGACACGATGGAGATAGGGCCGTACGCCTTCTACGGATGCGCTTCGCTGTCGTCCGTGGAGATCCCGGGCTCGGTACAGGTCATAGACAGAAGCGTGTTCAGCTGCTGCGCTTCGCTGTCGTCCGTGGAGATCCCGGACTCGGTCCGGATCATCGGCACGAACGCGTTCTACGGCTGCGCTTCGTTGTCTAGCGTGTCTATCCCAAGCTTCGTGAGCAGGATAGGGAACGACGCGTTCCGCGGAATAGAATTCTTGGACGAGGACGGGAAGGCCCTTTCCCATTCGGCGGCGGATCTGCGTGGATTCACCTACGAGGGGCAGGGGAAAGTTCTGAGACGCGTGATCGACGGGATCTCCTTCGCATCGGACGGGCTGCTGTTCGAGCTGGAATCGTTATCTGGCGCGTACGCCGTCCTGGCCGGGTTCTCCGAGCCCAAGGCGTCTCTGTCGGTACCGGCGACAGTGTCCTACGGCGGCAAGGAATACCTGGTCTCCGAGATAGGCCCGAAGGCCTTCTACAACTGCGCGGGCCTGGCCTCCGTGGACCTGGACGGCGTCTCGACGATAGGGGCGAAGGCCTTCGCCCGCTGCGGCGATCTGGAATCGGTGACCGCCGGCGAGTCTCTGAAGACCATCGGAGGGTACGCCTTCTACGGCTGCACGTCGATGGCCAGCCTGGCGATGCCCGGGTCCGTCGCGTCTATCGGCAAGGACGCCTTCTACGGAATAGAATTCTTGGACGGGCGCGGCGGAAGTCTCCCCCACACGGCCGAGGCCCTGCGCGGGCTCGTCTTCACGGGAGAGGGCGGCGTGCTCAGGTGCGCCGTAGAGGACGGAGACGTTTTCGTCTCCGAAGGGCTGGTATACGTCGTCGAATCCGTAGAGGACCGGACAGCGTCCGTGACCGGGTTCAAGAGCGAGGCATCTGCTGTAGCCATACCTCAGGCGGTGCGCTACGGCGGCCTGAGCTTCGAAGTCGTAAGAATAGGCCAAAAGGCATTCTACAACTGCGCGGGCCTGGCCTCCGTAGACCTGGGCGGCGTGTCCGCGATAGGCGCGAAGGCTTTCGCCGGCTGCGCCGCGCTCGCATCCGTGGAATCGGACGGCTCGGTGAAGAACGTGGGCGACTACGCGTTCTACAACTGCAAGTCGCTGGCCTCCGTGGACCTCGGCGGATCGGTGGAGGCCATAGGGAGCCGTGCGTTCTACAATTGCACGTCGTTGAGCTCTGCGATCCAGGGCTCTGTGGAGACCGTCGGCGACTACGCGTTCTACAACTGCAAGCTTTTGCCCTCTGTGGACCTCGGCTCGGTGAAGGCCGTCGGCGACTGGGCGTTCTACAACTGCAAGTCGTTGACATATGCAAGCTTCTGGAGCTCGGTGGAGACCATAGGCCAAGCCGCGTTCTCGAACTGCACGTCCCTGTCCGAAGTGACCCTGGAGTCGATAATGGCTATGGGCGGAGGCGCATTCCAGCAGTGCACCTCTTTGGAGTCCGTGGTCATCGGAGGACCGGTCGAGACTATAGGCGAGCAGGCGTTCTACGCTTGCAGGTCCCTGTCCTCGTTGGTCATTTCCGACTCGGTGAAGGCCATAGATTCTCTCGCGTTCTCGAACTGCACGTCCCTGTCCTCGTTAGTCATCCCCGGCTCGGTGGAGACCATAGGCTGGGATGCTTTCATGGATTGTTCCTCTCTGGAGTCCGTGGTCATCCCTAATTCGGTGAAGACTATAGGTGTCGCCGCTTTCTTCCGCTGCGAGGCGTTGGAGTCCGTGGTCATCCCCGACTCGGTGGAGACCATAGGCCAGTCTGCGTTCCAGCAGTGCACCTCTCTGGAGTCCGTGGTCATTTCCAGCTCTGTGAAGGTCATCGAAGAAGAGACGTTCGACTACTGCACGTCCCTGTCCTCGTTGGTCATCCCCGGCTCGGTGGAGACCATAGGCAAGAACGCGTTCTACAACCTGAGTTTCTATGACGAGGATGGGAACCCGTTGCCTCATACTGCCAGCGCTCTTTCCGGGCACTCGTATGCGGGCAACGGAGACTGGAAGCTGTACCGTATCGCGGACCGAGGGGAGCCGGCTTCCCCGACTCAAAAACAAGAGGCGGAACCCCGTTCCGTCTGAAACGCTGGTACGGGCCCTTCGGAGGGCCCCCAGCCCTTTTCTTATCATTTCATACGGTTCGGAGGCTTCTTTTTTCGAGCGATCGGGGCATGGGTCGGACCGTTTCGTCGAGAATGACAAACCTCACGGTATCCATGCCGTATGGCTGGCGAATGAAGGCGTTCGCCCGCTGCTCGGCGCTGGAAAGCATCGACTTCGGCGGTTCTCTGAGGTCCGTCGGGGGATACGCGTTCTACGGTTGCGATTCCCTGGCATCCGTGGTAATCCCCGATTCCGCGGTGTCCATAGGCAAGTGCGCGTTCCCTTTCTGCGTGTCGCTCGCGGAAGCCGTCATCCCCGATTCGGTGGAGACCATCGGGGACCGCGCGTTCTACGGTTGCGGCTCCATTTCCTCGGTGGCCATAGGGAGCT
>JAEEJP010000012.1 GCA_016281925.1 Methanomassiliicoccaceae archaeon | reverse complement strand
GACGCGCCGATCCTCATTCTAGACGAGGCCACCAGCTCGGTGGACACCAGGACGGAAAGGCACATCCAGGAAGCGATGGACAGGCTCATGGAAGGCCGCACGTCATTCGTCATAGCCCACAGGCTGTCCACTATAATGGGCGCCGACCTCATACTGGTGGTGAAGGACGGGAACGTCATCGAGAGAGGCACCCACCAGGAGCTTCTGGACAGAGGTGGATTCTACAGGGAGCTCTACGACAGCCAGTTCGAGAACTGCGACTGAAAATCAGGAAAAAGGTCCCCGCGCCCCGGATCCGGACGCGGAGGAATGGTTTCAGGGAAGGACTACCGACCCGGCCACCCTGAGCTTGCCGCCTTCCAGGTACATGATTATTGCCCTGTCGCCGGGCTTGTGGATCATGTCGGAATCCAGCTCGAAGGTCACTTCTGCGGATCTGAAATCCGGTCCGCTGTCCGCGGACGTGATCCTGCACGGGATCATCTGCATCCAGTGGCCCAGGTGTATGACCATCCCTTCCTTGAGAGGCGCGCCCCAGTATTTCACCAGAGACACCTTCCCCTTCACGGATCTGCTCATCTTCACCGAAGGGTCGGTGGTGACGACGAATCCCCTGTCCAGCTCGTCGGACTCTATCCCGCGGAGCGCGAGGCCCACATGGTCTCCTTTGACCCCGTCGTCGGCGTCGATGTCGTGCTTCTGGATGGATTTGAGGATCACTTCCTTCTTCACCGGGAACACGGTCATCTTGTCGTGCTTCCTGAAATATCCGTCTATGACGGAGCCGAGGATGACGGTCCCGACCCCTTTCACGTTGAAATGGGAGTCTACCGGGCAGGAGCCGCAGCTGCCTTCGCCGGGCTGCTTGGCCTCGGCTTTGGCCAGGGCAATCAGCTCTTCGCGGAGCTTTATGGGGTCGTCCTCGCGGATCTCGTACCCTTCCAGAGCGGTGCCGGCCAGCAGCGGCCTTACCTGCTCGGGCTGGATGTAGTTCCTTAGGATGAGCCAGCCTCTGCTGAGCCCCAGCGAATCGGCCATGACGATGGTCTCCCCGAGGGAGGCGTCGATCCCGTCGACGACCAGGATCCCGAATTCGGACATCGCCACCGAATAGAACAGCGACGAGAGCTTCTCGGGGTATTTCGAAGGTTCTATCAGGGTGAAGGAATCGTGGCCTTCCTTGTAGTCGTAGAAGGTCATGTCGGTGACGGTGCCCTTCTTCCCTATCTTCCCGGCGAAATCCTTGGCGCCCAGAACCGCGATGTTCAGGTTTCCCATCGGATTTCCCCGCTGGTGACCAGGCGAATGCCGTTGTTCTTCAGGATCTCAACCGCTTTCCGGGGGTCGTTCACTCTCATATAGAACAGGGAAGCCTTCTTCCCGGAGTAGGCGTAGCCGTATTCGATGTTGATCCCGGCCTTTCCGAAGGCGTCGGCCGCGGCGAACAGCGCGCCGGGGGTGTCCTCGATGGAGACGGCGATGACCTCGGTCTTCTTCACGATTATGCCCTTGTCCTTCAGCTTGCGGTAGGACTCCTCAGGATCGTCCACGATCGCTCTGAGGATGCCGAAATCGGTGGATTCGGCGAGGTTGAATGCGTGCATGTTGATCCCGCATTCCTTCAGCACGGACGCCACGTAAGCCAGGCGCCCGGGCTCGTTGTTCACGAATATGGAAAGCTGCTCGATTATGCTGTCTGCCATCAGATCACCCTCTTGTCGATTACCCTCTTCGATTTGCTCTCGAACCTTGGGAGCTCGCCGGGAGCCTTGAGCTCCACTTCGGCCGCTATGTTGAGGTATCTTTTCAGCTCCGCCTCAACGCGGGCCCTGAGCCTGTTCATGTCCTCGATCTTGTCGCTGAAAGCCTCCTCCTTGATCTCCACCTGGATCAGGAGCCTGTCGAGGGCCCCTTCCCTGGTGACGTAGATCATGTAGTGGCCCGCAAGCTCGGGGATGCGGAGCAGAGTGTACTCTATCTGGGACGGGAACACATTGATCCCGCGTATGATAAGCATGTCGTCGGAACGCCCGGAAATCCTGGAGATTCTCGGGGAGGTGCGCCCGCAAGCGCATTCCTTGTTGCTCAGGGACGTGATGTCCTTGATCCTGTAGCGGATCATAGGCATGGCTTCCTTCTTGAGCATCGTCACGACGAGCTCCCCTTTCTGGCCTTCCTCCAGCGTCTCGCCGGAATCGGGGTCGATGATCTCGCAGTAGACGATGTCGCCGGCCATGTGGATGCCGTTCCTCTCCTCGCACTCGGTGAACATGGGGCCGGCCATTTCGGAAGTGCCGTAGATGTCGTAGGCTCTGACTCCCATGGATTCCTCGATGTGCTTCCTCATGTTGTCGGACCAGGGCTCCGCGCCCAGGACTGCCTTTCTGAGCTTGGTGTCCCTGCGGATGTCTACCCCCATCTTCTTGGCAACGTCCCCGATGTGGACGAGATAGGACGGGGTGCAGGCGATCGCGGTGACGCCGAGGTCCTTGATGAGCTCGATCTGGCGCTCGGTGCCGCCGGTTCCGGAGGGGAGCACGGTAGCCCCGACTTTCTCGGCGCCGTAATGCAGCCCGAGTCCGCCGGTGAACAGCCCGTATCCGTAGGAAATCTGCATGGTGTCTTCGGACCCTATTCCGATGGAGGTCAGGGATCTGGCGAGGGCTTCGGTCCAGTAGTCCAGATCGTTGCGGGTGTACCCCACAAGGGTCGGCTTCCCGGTGGTTCCCGATGAGACGTGGTATCTTACGACCTCGGAATTGGACGCCGTGAACATGTTGGTGGGGTAGTTGTCCCTCAGATCCTGCTTGTACATGAACGGAAGCTTGGATATGTCGGAGAGGCAGGTGATGTCGTCGGGATGGACATTCTGATCCTTCATCCTGTCGTGATAGAATCTATTGAACGAATACAGGTTGTTGACCAAGGATTTGAGCTCACGGTATTGGAGTTTCCTGAGATCCTCCGTCTTCATGCATTCGATCTTGCTGTTCCAGAACATTGCTCGTTCTCCTGTTGGCGGTTTAGCGTCTAACGTCTATATTAAATTGATATAAGTGGCCGTTCATGCTTTTCCATGAGAACGAATGAGCACTGTCACCGATCGTTTGGACGCATTCGCCGAGGAGACCGCAAGGCTGGCATCCGAGACCGGATCGAAGATAGCGGACCGGGAGAACGATCCTCGTCCGGTATGCTTCTGGAACATGCACAACCAGGCCGTCATGACGCGCGAGATCGTCGGTTTCTACGGCAGCGTCTGGGAAGGCCAGGAAGGCACCGAGGACGAGATGGTCGACAGGATCATGGTCTCCACCAGGAATCTTTTCGTGAATGCCATGTCTTCCGCCGAGAAGGGGGCCAGGGACTGCATGAGGCTCCTCAAAGACTCCCCGGTAAGGGCGAAGGCGATGGAGAAGGGCGGAAGGATGTATCTCCGCGACATAA
The DNA here is from genome assembly GCA_016281925.1 of Methanomassiliicoccaceae archaeon. GTDB lineage: Archaea > Thermoplasmatota > Thermoplasmata > Methanomassiliicoccales > Methanomethylophilaceae > Methanoprimaticola. The sequence continues at coordinate 33,248 of JAEEJP010000012.1, read as the reverse complement.
TATCGGCTTCGGCGGAGCTCGGATACATAGACGGGGACGACCTCGCCAGATGGGAGAAGATCCTCCTCATGAGGAATCTCGTCGTCCATAACAATGCCGTGTCGGACCGGTCCGAGGTGTTCCTCCTTGACGGCCTGAGGATATCCATGCGCCCGGAGAGGATGATGAAAGGGCCCCCGTACACGTACGTCATGCTGTCCTCGGAGGCGGCGATGCTCACCTACAGGTGGATGTCATCCTTATGCGGGAGGGACCGATGGACCAGAGGGAACTGTGGGACGCCTTCTACCGCGGGAATCCCCGCGCATGGAGAGGGAATTCAGGAATCCCGGTGCCTTGCTCGGGGAGGGCGTTGGATGTGGGCTGCGGAAACGGAAAGACTGTCTCCTCGCTTCTGGATGCAGGATTCCGGGTCGCCGGGATAGATTTCTCCCCTGCTGCCGTCGGAAAATGCGCCGAGCTCTTCCCGGACGCGGAATTCTTCGTGTCGGACGCCTCCGAGCTGCCTTTCCCCGGCGGATCGTTCGATTATGTCACCGCCGTCCATGTGCTCGAGAATCTGGAGGACGGGAAGCTTGAGAAAGCCGCCGGAGAGATGGAGAGGGTGCTGGCACCGGGCGGATACATCTTTGTCAGATGCTTCACGCCTGACGACATGCGTTCGGGAGCGAGAAGGGACGGATTTTTCTATAGATACTTCGGCGCCGACGGGATATGCGCCCTGTTCCCGTCGATGGAAGTCGTGTCCTCGGAAAGGAAGGATGAGCCCACCAGATTCGGGACGGTCAGATCCCGCGCCGAATGCCTGTTCAGGAAGCCGCTCAGATCGCGAGGTTCCTTCTGAGGGAATCCCCTCTGGCATCCGGGGCCACATGCGGCCTGACCTTCAGGATCAGGTCCCTGAGCTCATGCACCGCGGCGGAGATGTCGGGCTGTCCGACGGCGGCGGAAACGACCGCGGCCGAATCGGCGCCTGCTTTGATGACATCCTGGATGTTTCCGCGGTTTATCCCTCCGATGGCCACGACCGGGATGCCTATCCCGCGGGAAATCTCGAATACCGGGCCCAATCCGATCGCCTGCTTCGCGTCTGGTTTGGTGGACGTCGTGAACACCGATCCGACCCCTACGTAGTCTGCGCCTTCTTCTTCGGCCTTCACCGCCTGCTCCAGCGTGTTTACGGATGCTCCGATGATGGCCGATTCGCCCATGATGTCCCTCGCTCTCGCCACAGGAATGTCGGACTGGCCCAGATGCACTCCGTCTGCGCCAGAGATCATGGCGATATCCACCCTGTCGTTGACGAAGAAGAATCTGCCGTAATCGTCGGCCGCTTTCCTTATGGCGTCGGCCTGCTCCAGCATGGCTCTGCCGTCCGCCCTTTTCATCCTGAGCTGGACCGCATCCGCGCCGCCTCTGTAGGCCAGCTCGGCGGTCTGGGCCTCCGAGAGCCTCCTCGAAAGCGATGCGTCGGTCACCACATACAGATCGAACATGCCAATGAATAGCGCCGGCAGGTAGATAGCGTTATGCCAAAGCCTTTCTATGCGGATCTGGATGGGGGCGCATGACCATCGTCTACCGCTACGGGAAGACTTATTACGTCAATCTGACGAACCGCTGCCCGTGCAAGTGCATTTTCTGCGTCAGAAACAGGACAGATGCGCTGGGCGACGCGGAATGCCTCTGGCTCGACAGGGAGCCTACCCCGGAAGAGGTGATCTCGGAGCTGGAGACGAAAGATCTGTCGGAATCCGGCGAAATCGTATTCTGCGGATACGGGGAGCCGACAGAAAGGCTGGACGACCTGATCGCGGCGGCGAAGATGGTGAAGGAAAAGCTCGGAAAAAAGGTCCGCCTTGACACCAACGGCCTCGGGAATCTCATCAACGGCCGGGACATAGTCCCTGATCTGGCCGGATGCGTGGACAGGATATCCATAAGCCTGAACGCCTCCGATCCGGCGGAATACCTCGAGATCACACGCAGCAGATTCGGGATCGGATCCTACCAGGCGGTGCTGGATTTCATAGCCGAATGCAGGGAACTTATCCAGGGCGTCACAGTATCCATCGTCGGAGGGTACATCCCCGAGGAATCCGAGAGGAAATGCGCGGAAATCGCCGGCAGATTCGGGGTAGCCTTCAGAGTCCGCCGAGCGGATCGGTCTGTGATGGCTGATGGACATCCGTCTGACGGCTGTTCCGAGCCGATGCTTCGACAGGGGCTGTTCGCACGGTCTCGAGAACAGCGCCGAGCATCCTGCCGGGATTAGCGTTATATACGGCGCACGACGGTGTTTCATCATGGCGATGAACGTCGTTGGAAGATGGAAGATCAAGGAGGTCCAGATGCTGGATTCCGATCTCAATAAGACCTGGAGGCCAGTCGAGGACGTCCTCGCGGACGACAGCATCGATGACAAGGACCTGTTCATGAGCAAGGTCATGTTCACCGAGGACGGGAGGTTACTCATGATGATGGAGAAGCCCGCCGATATGTCCCAGGAGGAGGTCGACGAGATGGTCGCGGAGGGCGAGATGGAGCTCTACGACGGCTATCTCGTGTACGAGAAGCACCCTTGGAAGGAGGAGGACGGCAAGATCCTGTTCGACTCCGGGATGAAGGGGGAGATCTTCGGAGAGGCCGTGTCGCCCTGGGTCGAGATTAAAGGGAGCGACGAAGAGCTGTTCCTGTTCTCCTACAAGCTTGTAAGGGACTGAATCATTTTTCAGCCTCTGCCTGATGCCGGGCAGGGGCGCCATCGCTTTTCTCGTGCTTGTTATTTATAGCATGCATGACGATTTGAACTGCAATCGGACATCGCCGGCCCGATGCTGAGGGAGAGCCATGAGCATAGAGGGTCTGCGGAATTTCAGCGAGATTGACGCCCGGATCCCGATCTCAAACGAGCATGGAGGAGCGCGGAGGGCCCGGGTGCTACGAGTGTGTCCCGCCGATGCAGAAGGCCATGGCCAGGTTCATGTTCATGTTCGAGCAGGGCGGAAGGTACCTGCAGCTCATCCCGAAGGATCTCTGTCCCGGAGAGGGCTCGACGACGATCATGAGATCGGCCGCGCCGGCAGCTGGAAGCGGAGGACGGGAAGATCTTCCTCGACACCGAGGAAAACGGGGCGCAGGTCTGGTCGGAGGCCGTGTCTGTCGGGGGCGGGTTCGAGGTTTTCGGGTTCTTGAGGCCGCCTGGAGCTTGGCGGGCGATCCGGAGCGTCGGTCAGTCAAGGTTGTTTCATACAGACTATTTTCATAATAAACGTTTTATAAGGTCATTATTATGCGAGCGATGGTTATAATGGCCGGCGAAGAGAATAAAGTTAAGGAGCGCAAAGAGCACGATCCCATTTTCATGGTCTGCCTTGTGCTTTTCCTGATCGCGTGCGCCGCGGTGCTCGGCGTATTCGCCATCGACCACCTCTCGTCAAGCGAGGATAGAACGGCGGCATACGGCGATTCGGTCACCGTCGACTACACGGGAACCTTCTATGATTATATCGGCAGCGACGGAGCCCTCGTTTTCGACACCAGCTACAAGAGCGTCGCCAACGATGACAGCATCGCTAAGTCAGACGATTTCACTACCAGATCTTCCTACAGCCCTCTGGACATCACCATCGGATCCGGCGGAGCCCTCGAGATGTTCGAGAACGCCATCGTCGGGCACAAAGTCGGAGACAAATTCAAGGTGCTGATCCCCAAGGACAAGGGATATGTCGGAGCGGAGACCAAGAACACAGTCCCCCTCAACGGATTCGTCGTTCCTGTCACGCAGAGCATGACTTCCAGCCAGTTCGAGAGTCTTTACGGCATGAAGGTCGCCTATGTCGGCACGCAGTTCAAGACCGTATACGGATGGGATGCAATGGCCGTTCTGGTCTCCAACTCCAACATGGTCGAGATAAACAACATGCCTGTCGCGGGAAAGACCTACACCTTCTCCCCCGGGGGAGACGCTCCTGAAGACGGAAAAGAGAAGCTCACTTTCACTGTGACCTCCAAGACCGCCGAGGATATCGTCTGCGATCTCGCATTCAAGAACTACACCGCCGTGTCCGGAAAAACGATCCAGATGGAATCGTTCGATTTCGGCGACGAGAAGTGGTATGTGACTGAGGTCGACAACGGAACCTTCAGCTACAAGACTTCCGACAGAGGAACCGTCAACGAAGACCTCTACTTCGAGATCGAGCTGAAATCCTTCAAAGAATGAGCTGGATTCCGGCCTGAAACCCTTTCCCAAACAACTTCTTTTTTCTGAGATTCCATCAGACTCGGCTGCCGTCTTTAATAGGGAAAGCCAATGAAAAGGAAAAGAGGAGGGCTGATGCCCCCGCTTAAAATCAGAGGATCTGCTCCAGCTTGGATAGCATGTCGTCGCTGTCCTTGGCCAGGAGCCTGATGATCCTTTCCTTCCTGGAATTCTTGTCTATTATGGCGTCGGGAATGTTTCTGCGTTTGGAAAGGGCTTTTTCGGTTGATTCCATCGGGTGGTCCCTGTCCATCTCGGCTGTGACGGCGTCCAGACCGACCTCCTCCATCACGCCGACGGCGTCGGAAGAGTATGCGATGCTCATGATGCATCTGACGGTAGGGTCATGCTTCATCACCGTCAGAAGCACATAGGCCAGATTGTCGGCGGCGCCGAACTTGACCTGCCCGTTCTTCCTGAGGATTCCGTTGTGGACGGTCATCCTCTTCTCCACTGCGGCGATCTCCTCCGGCCCGGCGGCGTCCTTCATCGCCATCGCGATGTTCATGCCGCTCTTCGGGACGAATTCGTCCGGGACTATGTCCAGTATCCTGGCCGTAGCTTTGTCCAGAGACTCCAGAACTGCGGATCTGTCGCTTTCCCCTTTCAATCTGACCATCGGATTGGCGACCAGATCGCCCTTTCCGATCTTGTATTGGGTCGCGATGGACTCCTGGATCAGCTCCCTGGATTTCAGCACGGAGTTGACGATGTCTATCCCTTTGGCCATGTTGGCCGTGATGTAGGACGACAGGATGCATCCGCTCCCATGTCCGGATTTCCTGAGGCGGGGATATTCGTATTTCGTGAATTCGGATGAAAGGTAGAGGTAATCCACCACTGAAGGGGTATTGAAATGCCCTCCTTTGATGTATACCGACGTCCCCTGCTTGCCGATTATCTCGCAGGCGAGCATCAGGTCGTCCTTGCTCTGTATCCTCATCCCGGACAATACTTCCGCTTCGTGCCTGTTGGGGGTGACAAGCTCGCATATCGGGAGCACCTCCCTTTTGAGCGCCTTCACCAGATCGGCCTCGGCCAGATCGCATCCTGTCCCCGATACGAGGACGGGATCGACGATCAGAGGCATGTCATGGTCCTCGAGGATGTCTGCCACCGTCCCGGCGATCTCTGCGCTGTAGAGCATGCCTGTTTTGACGGCTTTCACGTCGCAGTCGCGGAGGACCTCCTCCAGCTGCATCTTTACGAACTCCTCCGATATCGGGAGTATGCCGGAAACGCCCTGGGTATTCTGGGCTGTGATTGCTGTGATGACCGAAGCGGCGTGGACTCCGACGACGGACATGGCTTTAACGTCTGCCTGTACGCCTGCCCCTCCGATGGAATCCGAACCCGCCACCGTAAGTGCTGTTCTCATCGCCGGCCTTTATGGTTTACTTATATATTATCCCAATCAAAGAAAACTCAGAAAACCGTTTAATACACGTCTGCGGTTGCTGGGCCGATGATGAAGGTCGTCTGCACCCATTTCGTTCTCAAAGGCAAATCCAATTACAAGAGCCTGGCCCCGGTTTTCCCGGACATGCTCAAAGTCCTCCTGGAGGAGATCGGACAGATGCCTGAAGAGGAGGAGATCCTCCATATGTACATAGAGCTGAACCTCGCTGATCTCAGCCAGAACAGGAAGCCTGAGGGATACAACAGGAAAGGCAAGGTCAGGCTCGTGTTCCCGATGGAAAGGAAGGAGTTCTATCTCAAATCCTACGAGAAAGTGGGCGATCTCAAGAGCATCGTGGCCAAATACCGCGAGATCCTCGACGGCGCCGGCATCAAATACGAGATCCACGACGAAGAGAACTACATGGATCTGAACTGAATGCCCAGGGCCGGGTGCGATGCGGCTGTCGCATGCGTGATAGCCGCGGCCTCTTTATGGGGCATCATCGGGATTTTCACGAGATCCCTCGGAGATTCGGGCCTGAACCCGATACAGATCACATGGGTCAGGTGCTGCATCACGGCGGCCGGCATGCTGGCCATGCTGCTGGCTTTCGACAGGAAGCTCCTCAGGATATCGGTCCGCGACGCATGGATGTTCGTGGGCACAGGCCTTCTGAGCATATCCATGTTCAGCATCCTGTATTTTACGGCCGCAGAGCTAGCGACGCTTTCGGTGGCGGCTGTGCTTCTGTACACGGCCCCGTCTTTCGTGGTGGTTATGTCTGCGGTCCTTTTCAAGGAGAGGATAACCCGCAGGAAAGCGCTGGCCCTCGTTGCGGCATTCATCGGATGCGTGCTGACTTCGGGGATCCTCGGAGGGGCGGCCGGAGTGAGCGCGGCCGGGATAGCGGCGGGGATAGGGTCGGGCTTCGGATATGCGCTGTACAGCATATTCGGCAAGTTCGCGCTCAGGAAATACCATCCTTTCACCGTCACGCTTTATACGTTCCTGGTGGCCGCCATATGCATCCTGCCGTTCTCCTGCCTGCCGGAAATCGCATCCGCCGCGGCGATGCCCCGGAATCTGGGGATCATGGCCGCGCTCGGGATCGTCTCGACTCTGATTCCTTACTTCCTGTATACCTACGGGCTCAACCGCATGGAAGCCGGGAAAGCATCCGTCCTGGCTTTCGCGGAGCCGATGGTGGCCACTCTGGCCGGATTCGCGTTCTTCGGCGAGACCCCTGGCATCTCGGGTATGGCCGGTATAGCGCTGATACTGGCGTCGGTGATCCTTCTCAGTCTGGAGCCCAAAGCCGGCAGAGCAGTTCATAACCGAACACAGCATACATGCGCTCATGTCTCCCCTGAGATCGGCTCTGATCCTGGCGGTCGCGGCCGCCCTGGCCATAGTCCCGGCCATATGCGAATCCGTTTCAGACGGCCTTCCGTCCGTAAGCGAGGGCATTGCAGGGGACGGAATCGGACCATGCGTTCCGGATGGCTTCGGTTCCTCGGGAATCGCGGCATCTTACGGGCTGATTTCAGGGGCGTCTGCCGGGAAGGCTGCCTCGGGGAACTGGGCGGTCTACGTCCTGATAGCCATCGCAGCCGCATCCATCGCCATAGTGCCGCCGCTCCTGAGGTCCGGAGCCGACAAGAAGACGGAGAATGCGCCGATCGGAAGGAGCACCGTCCGCAGATTCGACATCGAAAGCGTCTGCCCGGAATGCAGGACCGAACGCGATCCGGATCTGGATTTCTGCCGGAACTGCGGCCACAAATTCGAGAAGCTGATCTGACGGCGGTGCTTTGCGCCGATTATTAATAAAATGCCCCGATAGGATACCGATAACATGGTCATGTCCACGAAAGCGGCCATCGCTATTGCGGTCGCGGCCGCGATCATAGCTTCCGCCGCGGCAGTCTTGGCCGGAAATGAAGAGGAAGCCGAGGAGATTGCGCCCCGTCCCGGCGACCTGTCTCTGTCTTCGCTTACTCTTCCCAGCGGAACCGTATCGATATCCTCGGGAGCCTTCTCGGGATGCGAGAATCTCAGGCACATGACCATTCCGTCGGGGATTCTGTCCATCGGAGGCGGGGCTTTCTCAGGATGTTCTTCGCTGAAATCTCTGACATTCTCCGGCGCCGGAAGCGTCTCTTTGAACGGAACTTCCCGGATCATAGACGGCCCCGGCGACATCACGATTATCAACGCTTTGGACGGGACCCTTTCCATATCATCCGGCATGATCGGCGGAAACGGAATTTCCAGAGCAGAGCCGGGGGCGGCATACTGTTTCTCCGGTGGAGCGTGGAAGGAGGCCTATGTATTCACATTCGACGGGGATTCCATTTCCAGGATAGCTTGGAGGGAAGCTTACAGGGGCGAAGTGATCCTGCCGTCCACGGTATCGTCGATATCGAAGGGCGAATCCAGCCAGCTGTTCGGTTTCGACAGAAGCTGGGTGGAATCCGTATGCATTCCCGACGGGATAACCGAGATCGGGAATTATGCCTTCAACGGATGCTCCAGGATGTCATCGGTTTCGATGCCGCAGTCCGTGGTGTCCATCGGCGCGGGCGCGTTCCAGGGATGCTCCTCGCTGGTTTCCATCGACCTCCCGGATAACCTGGAGTCGATCGGCTGGAACGCTTTCAGCGGATGCTCGTCGCTTAAGGAAGCGGTCATACCGCCCAGAATAGCCGACATCTCGGGTGCGTTCCAGGGATGCTCCTCGCTGGCCAGCGCGAAGATGCCCATGCGCATGACGGAGATCGGGGACAAGGCGTTCTACGGCTGCTCCTCCCTGATATCGGCCGCCATCCCGGAGGATGTGGCAAGGATATGCGATTCGGCGTTCTTCGGCTGTTCGTCGCTCAAAGAGGCATCCCTTCCCGGGTCCGTATCGGAAATAGGCCCGAGGGCTTTCGAGGGATGCTCTTCGCTGGGAAGCATCTCCCTGCCTGGCGACCTCGGATCTATCGGCGACAGGGCATTCGCCGGGTGCTCATCGCTCACGTCCGTTGTTCTTCCCGCGGCCATAGTTTCCATCGGCGGCGAGGCGTTCTGGAGCTGCTCCGCCATCAAGGAAATAACATTCTCGGGGAAAGGCGGATTATCCATAGGCGGCTATGCGTTCCCCATCCAGGCGTCCCTGTCCGAGACGTTCTATTCGGCCGATGGTACCAGGATGGCCAGCAACTACTACGTCCGCGGAGATTTCGTTTACGACCGCTCTGCCAGCGGATACATGAAGGTAAGCCGATGAAGCGTTCTGCGCTGGTTCTGTCATTCGCCGCCGCCGTCCTGGCCGCCGTTTCCTGCGTCCAGACAGATGCGGCATCCGATTTCGGGGTTTCATACGAATCCCTGCCGGAAGAAGATTTCGACGCTGTTTTCGGGAGCGATTACAGGGACATGGTCTGCCGCGGGGCACTGGAGTCGGCCGGGATAATAGCTACCGGGAAGGGATGCCCCATTTCCGTGTCTATGCGCGGCATAAGCTTCGGCCTGGATTTCTCTTCGGATTCCCAGGAAGGGAGGGGCGGTGAAGCCCGCTGGATCGCATCTGAATACAGATACCATCTGGAATTCGACATATACGCGGAGATCAAGGCGGATAAAGGCGGTTTCATAGCTTTCGACAGGGAGATCGTCGGCGATGCGTTTCCGTTCGAGAAGTACTCCCAGAAGGATTCAGGACGGATATCAGGCCACGTTTCGATGTCCGGAGATGTAGAGATGCGCGACACAGGCATAGCCCAGCGGTATGACCCCGGCATCTTTGCGATAGATTCCTCTACTATAATCGGGAATTCCGTGCTTTCGATGGTTCTGGATGCGCATTTCGTCCATGACTGGATAGAATCCGGCGCTTCCATCCGCGTCTTATCCAGGGTCGGCTCGGTCACCGTCGCCGATTTCATTTTCGACGGCCGGGAGGACGATGTGAGGGAAGGGGACGAGATGTACTGCAGGTGGACCGGCAGGGACGATACCGCAGACATCAGGGTGGACATCGAATCCGATTCCGGGCATTCATCCTATCGCAGGGACATGGGCGGGAGCAGATCAGGCACATCCCACGGCGCCGTCATGGGATCCATGCTGCATGACGCGTCGCCGGAAAAGGAGGTCTCGGGCCAGGGCGAAGTATCGTCGCGTTATATCGGGGAGTTCATCCGCGGGGAGACCGTGAGAGGATACCTCAGCGACGACGGCATGGAGCCTGATTTCGGGCATGTCAGGATGGATGCCGATTATCTTCTGCCTGCCATGTCGCTGATCGCCGCGTTCCTTCTGCTTTTGGTAGCGTTCCACGGCATGCATGAAGGCCTTTTCAGAAGGCGATCGCTCAGGCGGCATCTCTCTGGTGCCATCCTTGCGGAGCAGGAATCTCCCCGAATCCATCGGATTCACCCTGTCGACCAGCTCCCATGGCCAGCGCTCCAGCTCCTGCTTCCTTATTGATTGCATGGCCTGCCTGACCTCGGTATCGTTGGACAGCATCACCGGCCCGAACATGGACATGCGCTGGTCGATCGGGATCCCTTCCAGAAGCCACAGGACCGACGGTTTTCTGCCGTTGCGGATCCCTATTTCCTCGGAGGCGCCAATCTTCATCCTGGTGTTCCAGACGACCTCTTCGCCCATTATTTCGGCTCTGTCGCCCGAGACGTAGTACAGGTTCCTGTTGGCGCCCTCGGCCGCGGGGTCTATGCTGATCTCAGCGCCCGGATCCATCTCGATCCTCAGGATCCTGACGCCGTGCGTCCCGTCCGCCCAGCTGTGTATGCTGGGGGATGCGGCGGTTTGCCCACCGAAATCCCCGCAGATGACCTGGACGCGGCTTCCTCCGGAGCATACCGAAGGCACCCTCTCTTTCCAGACGGTGTTCACCGAAATCTCCGGCAGGTTCTTCATCTCCAGCGGGAGCGCGATCATCAGCTGCGTGATGTCGTTGGGATTCCTGTTCTCCTGATCCACCAGAGGATACATCTCGCAGTGCTCGTAAAAACACGGGGCAGAAACCCATTGGACGTCCCCGAATCCGAAGCGGCCGGTGTTGCCCTCGCTGTCGGAATGGTCGACGTAACCCAGCTGGGGTAGCGTCACGGTCTCGTATCCCCAATGGGCATGGAGCGGGAATCCTGGGACCACTTTTCCGTTGTACATCCTGAACCCGAAGAATTTCTGGTAGTCCCTGCCGAGATTCCTCCCGGAGATCTCCTGGAGCGGGGGAGCCATCTGGGCGTTCCCCTTAGGATAATCGTCCTCATGGTGGGACGCGAATATGAACGGATCTTCCGTGTCCCAATGCATCGCCATGCCTTCCCTGAGGATGAACGGGCCTTTGGGTCTCCTTAAGAAAAACGCCATGCCTGACCCATCGGCGCGGGATTAAAAATACATTGCGTGGGCGCATGGTTAAAGGCATGAAGCCCATCCCGCGTCCATGGAAGAGGATGGAACCCGCCTCAACAAGTACATCAGCGGATCCGGGGTCGCTTCCCGCAGAGCGGCCGACCGCCTGATCGGGAAAGGCAGGGTAACTATCAACGGAAGAGCCGCGGAGCTGGGAGACATAGTCAGGGACGGGGATGTGGTCTGCGTCGACGGGGAGCCCATATCCAGAGAGAAGAAAGACATAATCCTGGTGTTCAACAAGCCCCGCGGGATCACCTGCACGTCCAGCCCGGACGATCCGGACAACGTCATTGATTTCATAGGATATCCCAAGAGGATCTATTCTGTGGGCCGTCTGGACAAGGATTCGCGCGGCCTTTTATTGATGACCAACAACGGGGAGCTGGCCAACAGGATCATGCGCTCGAGATTCGAGCACGACAAAGAGTACGTCGTCACCGTGGACAAGGAAATCACCGACGCCTTCCTCAGGAAGATGTCCGAAGGGGTCAGGCTGGATGACGGAGCGATGACGAAGAGATGCGAGGTCGAGAGGATCTGGGACGACCAGTTCAGAATCGTCCTCAGGCAGGGGCTGAACAGGCAGATCAGAAGGATGTGCGAGCATTTCGGCTACAAAGTCCTGGATCTCCAGCGCGTCAGAATCATGAACATCGAGCTGGGGAAGCTCAAAGAAGGCCGCTACAGGGACATCAGCAAGGCGGAGCGCACAGAGCTTTACAGGAGGCTGGGACTGCGACGGAGATCCGCAGGCTCAGGGAGGAGGACATCCCGGCTGTTTTAGAGATTTCTCTCAGGGAACTCGGGTCAGACTATCTGGACGCATCGGATTTCCGCCGCGCGATGGACGATCCGGAACAGTTCTGCAACGTCGCATCGGCGGACGGCGTGCCGGTAGGTTTCGCGGTCTGCCGCATGTTCCCGCCGGAAGAGGAGCCGGATGCCTTGGGGCTCCCGGACTGCCCCGAGAGGGACGAGGTGATGCGGCAGAGGAAGATAGGCCTTCTGGATTCGGTCTCGATAAAAGAGGGGATGAAAGGCAGGGGGATCGGGACGCTCCTGTGCGGAAGGTCCGCTGAAGAGATGCTGGCCGGAGGGTGCACGATGATCTGCGCCATGGCCTGGAAGAGCGTCAGCGGAAAGACGAACATAGCCGGGGTGCTGACCGGAATGGGGCTGTCCGAGACCATAGCCCTGCGCGGATACTGGAACAGGATGGTGTCATCTCCGGGAGGGCACAACTGCCCAATCTGCGGGGCCCCATGCCAATGCTTCGGGGTGTTCTGGTACAGGACATACCCGGATGATGCGTGACCGCACGCGATCCCGATATAAGCGCCCACAGCCAGAGCCCGGTGCCGAAGGAATCCCGCGGTTCCCGAGGCCGAGGCTGTGATATGACAAAGAAACTTATCGCGGCGGCCGTCCTGCTGGCGGCTGCCATCATGCTACTGGTGCCTTCCCCGGATTCGGAAGGGGATGCGTGCCAGACGAAAGTGAGCGGATCGCTTCCGTTCCAGGCGGAAGCGGTGTTCGCCTCCGGAGGTGAGGAAGTCTGCGCCGTCAGCATCTGCGACCGCATAACGGCCGCATCTCTGGAGCCAGGGAAATATACCATGTCCGTCCGCGACGCGGAAGGGAACATCTACTATCAGAAAGAGATAGACGCTGAGGCAGGAGGGACGCACAGGTTCTTCGCCACCACGATATCCGCCGGCAATTCCGGGTGGAAATACGGGCCGGACTATGGGGAATCGATCCTGCTGAACAAAGGCAAGGCATCGTTCAATCCCATTTCAGAAGGCGATAATGGGATGAAGATCGTCGCAGACAAGGGCGATCTGGCCGAGGTCACGTTCATACCGACGGACGAGAGGGCCGCGCACGGGTTCTGCCCCGTATACAGGGCACTGACGCTGTCCTCGGTCAAACCGTCATACAAGTCCGTCCTGCCTGCGGCATACGAATTCATGCTTACGGTGCCTTCCGGATCGGAGACGGTCATGGGGATGGAATCTTCCGGCAGGGCCGCGCCGTTCCCCATCAGGCCGATCTCCAGCGAGACAGCCGGCGACGAGACAGCCCTTTCTTACAGGCTGATACCCGGATACACCTACGGGTTCCGCGTATCGCTGGAGGGCTGCGCCGATGCATGCTGCGTGATGGTCATGAAGAAAGGGCTGAAGGCCGCTATCACACGTGAAGAGATGGAATCGCATCCGAAAGACGAGATCGATGCGGCCCGCCCGTCGGAGGTGCTGCTGAACATCAACGCCGAAGGGTTCCTGAGGATGCAGGAAGGGGACACGTTCGAGATCAATCCCCAGAGGAACACATACACCGACGACGACTTCAGATACGGGATCTTCCTTAGGCCGCAGTTTTCCTTCCGCGCTATGTCTCCCGACGGAGGGGAGAGCGATGCGGTGGAATTCGACGGGAACAGGATGTCCGCGGCCAGGGACGGCACTGCCTTCGTGTTGATATCATGCGACGCCATTTCCGTGAGGTATCTGAACGTCCCGGGGATGGAGGACAAGCTTCTAAGCGCCACGTCCCCGGAATGCACAGGCCTGTTCGTGGTCACCGTCGGAGACGGAGCCGGGCCGGATATCGGCGTGAAGCAGAGCAAGACCGGCGGCTCGGGCAGGGACTGCGGAAACCATTTCGATTCCGATCTGGACGTATTGTATTATCCCGACGCCTACTCCAGAGGTCTGCTGTACATCGACAAGAAATACGCCGGAAAATCGTTCCAGTACAATCCGGTGTTCGAAGGCGGCAGCATAGCATCGTTCTCGAAATCCCCCACGGGAGCGTCCGATACATGGTGCCGCGCCAAGATCGTCGCAGGTCCGAACATCGTGTCCGTCGAAGAAGACGGCAAAGTCTCATACCAAGTCGTCAGAGGCATGAAGATGCATATGTACGCGGTCAACCAGGACAGCGGATCGGTGGTGTCGTTCATGCCCGGGGACAGGATAAGCTTCTTCGCCACCGGGATCCGCGTCCCGGCATCGGCCCAGCCATACGGGGCGGATACATCTCTGACCATGGAGATCTTCGGCGAGAAGTATGTCTGCGGCAGAGACGGGGCGTTCGACACCGTCACGATCCCCCAGGACGTCGTCCCGGGGCAGAGGATCAGCATCAGATTCGAGATCTCATCGTCGGGAGTATGCCCTTCGTTCGGTTCCCACCGTGTGCCGGAGGAGGAGCGCGAATCCGGTCCCAGAAGCGCTTCTTTCGGAACGTTCACCATGAGGGATTACGACATCGCTGAATTCTATGTGCTCAGCTTCTACAACATGGCCGAATCCGGATGGGATACTTACGCCGAGGCCGACGCCGGAATCCACGGCAGAACAGTCGACATCGGGAAATTCGAGGTAGCCGCCGGCCAGAAGCTGTTCCTCGCTCTGAACAGGACTTCCCAGCAGGATATGTTCGGCGTGAAATCCATTGCCGGGGCCGAAGGATGGATGAGATGCGATGCCGACGGCTCCACAGCCGACAGGACCCTGCTGGTCGCGGAGCCCACATTCGAGCAGATAGGGAAGCACAGATTCTCGGCCGTCGTGAAGCTTCTGAACAACAGGGGCACCATGAGGACGACGGTCACCGGGGAGATCAGCGTACTGGAGAGCTGCACGGTGGACCGGGAGATCTGGATAACCGGAAAGGACATGACATTCCCGGGGATCCGCGAAGGGACGCCGATACCGGACGGATCCGAGTTCAGGAGCTGGAACACCGAGCCGGACGGCACCGGGAAGGACTATGTGGCCGGGGAATTGCTGGTCCCCGAATCCGACATGAGCTTCTATGCCCAATACGGTCCGGTGGGGGTTGGCTCCACTTTCCTGCTCGACGGCCTTTACTATACGATACTGCGCTCGGACGACGGAGGCAACGCGGTGGAAGTCACCGGCTGCTCCAAAACTTACGGGAAGAATCTGGTGATACCGGAATCCATAGAATACGGCGGTGCGTCTTATTCCGTGGAAAGCATAGGCGACAGGGCATTCAGCGGGAACAAATCCATTGTGACGGCGGACCTTTCCGCGGTGGGCAAAGTGGGATACAAATCGTTCCCGTACTGCTCCAATCTAGAGTCTCTCAGAATACGCGGATCCGTCTATTTCTTCGCGTTCTACTCCTGCACCAATCTGAAGACCATTGAATTCACCGGGGAGACTTCTTTGGGAACAAACATATTCGACGGCTGCAGGAGCCTTTCCGACGTGACCTTCCCGGAATCGTTCAGGATGGGGAAGAATTCGTTCATAGGGACCAAATTCTATTCCGAGGACGGCGAACTGATGGGGGACGACCAGCTGGCGAGGCACAGATTTACCGGAAGCTCCAGGTCGCTGACCCTTTACAGGCCGTCGGCAGGGGAGGAATTCTCTTCGGACGGGCTGAAATACAGGCTGATCTCCGGATCCGAAGCCAGCCTCACCGGATACGAAGGCGGGGCCCCCGTGAGTCTGGCCGTCCCGAAATCGGTCAGGTACCTGGGATTCGACTTCTCTGTTTCTGAAATAGGGACGAAGGCGTTCTACGGATGTGCGGATCTGACCGCCGCCGATCTGGGCGATGTCAGAGCCATAGGGCTGAAAGCGTTCGCCAACTGCAGGTCTTTGGCGTCGGCGTCCCTGAGCGGCGTGGAAAAGATCGAAGGATACGCGTTCTACGGCTGCTCATCGCTGGAATCCCTGGAATTCTGCGACGGCGTGAGCATAGGGATCAGCGCGTTCTACAGATGCATGGGCCTCAAGAGAATCGCTTTCGGGGAGATATCCTCGGTCACGAGCAATTCGTTCTACGGCTGCCTGTTCTGGGATCCGGAAGCCGGGAAGAGGATCTCCGTCTCGGCCGATTCCCTGTCGGGGATGACTTTCGTCGGCAAGGCGACCAAATTGGTCCCGGCGTAAACATGTTACCGGGCGGCGTAAAATCCGCCCACTTTTGATGTAATCGGGTCAGAGCGCTTGTTTTTGAATTTGACAGGGTGATGCTGGTCCCGTTCTATAAGTGAAGGAGAACCGCATTATTCGGTGAGAATCGTCAGTGGAGTGTCCGGCACGGTGGGAGGACCCACAAGAAAGGGTTGAGTTTGGAGATTGACATTAATGTGGATTTTTTTTATAATTAATTCAATCAATTCAGCCCAACTGTAAATTCGGACGGCAATCATCCCATCTTTGTTCAGTGTTCAAGGCCTCGACAGTTCTGGGCTTGGGTAGAGATTATCCACACGATTAGTTTAATTGAGAATCCAAATACATTTCATGGGAATTATAATTCTGTCGCTTTCTGCAAGTTGCGGGGTGTGGCAAGCAAAAGATTATCGCAGGCTATGCTGGCGCAGTCTGTAGCGTTTCGACGCCGGAAGATTTTTCTTCCCAGTCCGGGCTCTATCAGGCGTTATCAAGACGTTTATCATCTGAAAGGTTTAAGTTTGGTGTCAATCCAGATTGTCATTCTATAAACATTATATATAAGTATATACTTTTTAGTAAAGTTGACGATTTTCTATGACTATATTGTTGGAAGATGTTTAAATGAAAACTAGTGTTGTTGTATCGATTGCAATAATTATTGCGGCTATAGGCGCAGTCGCTTTCATCATGACAAATTCAGATGATTCAGGATGGAAGGATTCGATTGATGAAGACTTGTCGTCTGTATTTCTTAGAGAAGGCAGCTATATAGAATATATCGAAAATGGGACTGGATACAAGTACAGAGTTAAAGAAATCAATAAAGATGATTTAACTATCGAATGTCTATGTAACGACATTAGAGATAAAACCGTATCTATGAGTAAAAGTGAATTCTTAAATGAAATGTCTGCAAAAAAGCAGTTTGACCATTTCTTCACAGATCGTAATGTTGTGTACGATTATGAAATCAAAGCAAAACATGTCGGAGAAAAGAATAATGGCTCTGTGAATGTAGCAATATATGAAGGTACTGCAAAATGCATGGACGATTCATGGAGGATACATTTTGAAATTGACAGTCGTGGGGTTATATGGGCATATTCTTTCTCAATGGATGAAACGTCATATGATAGCATTTTAAATACGAATATCCATTTTCCAATCAAAGACGATTCAGCTTTTAAATGGGATTCTCCTATAAAATTTGACATTTCATCAGTAGATATAAAAATTGGCGATTACATTGAATATGATGATAAATATGTAATCAAATCTATAAATGAAGATGGTTCACTGCTTGTTTCAAAAAACGACATTGATTTAATACCCATGAGCAAAGAGAATTATCTTAACCTACTAACCGCCAAATCCCAGCTGGACTTGTATCTTCATGGACTGAAATACAAAGCATCCATTGATTTCAGAGGTAAGGAATTATATGGAGATACCACGGGTGATGATTATTCTGGAATTGATTTCTATGTATATGTTTATGAAGGTACTGTTGATATAGAAACATTTGGATCCCATAATGTTTATTTTGTGACAAATTCTTATAATGAACTATATGCATGGACAATAACGGGTCCGTTCTTCAATAGAACATATGAAGGTTATTCAACTTTTGATACACCTCTGGATGTATAACGAAGTTTTGATCAATGCTTATTAATCAGCGGTTGGGTTGTGATCAGTTCAGATTATAATCTAACAAAGAACTGGTCCAATCAAACCGTCTGATGTTTAATGAATTGCTGATATAATTCGCAGGCATTTCATATCCGAATCCATTTTCCCGGTTGGATGCCAGATACCCTCGATTACTACGACTCGGATCCGGAAGGATATTCAGAGAGAACGTTTTGCTCTGATGTCTCTGAAATCAGGGACAAGTTTCTGAGATATGTTCCTGATAAAGGCAGGATACTCGATTTGGGCTGCGGTTCCGGTCGCGACACGCTGTTCTTCATCGGAAAGGGGTATGAAGCCGTTCCCACGGACGGTTCCGCCGGGATGTGTGCCATCGCGGAAAAGAACACGGGAATCCCTGTGAGGAGGCTGCTGTTCTCCGACCTGGACTACGAGAGTGAATTCGATGCGGTATGGGCATGCAGCTCCCTTCTGCATGTCCCTTCGGCGGAGCTGCCGGCTGTTCTGGAAGGAATCAGGGCCGCCCTGAAAGAGAACGGGATCCTGTTCATGTGCTTCAAGAAGGGGGATTCGGAGGGGTTCAGCGGACCGCGCTGGTTCACAGATATGACTCTGGACCGCCTCAGATAGTTATGCGGGGATTCCGGATTCAGGCCGCTGGAAATCTGGGAGAGCCACGAGGAATCGCGCGGCATCGTCTGGTGCAACGCCATAGCGGCCGCGCGGCATCTGTCCTCCGAAGGCGAGGCGCCGCGACGACAATCCATGGCCTATTGGCCGCGGCCGGAGCGAAATGCAGGCGAACAATGTTATCCTGAAACGCGATACCGTATCATGGCTTATGACGGAAGAATGGGAATCGAAGACATCGACGACGATGAGCGCACGGTGTATTTCGATACCTATAAACTGAAGAAGATGACCGGGACGCGCATCGGGCCCATACTGGGCGAAATCGATTTCTCTTCCCCTTTCAAGGTCGCCTGCGAGCTTGCCGGCCTTTATCCCGGGGACAAACCGACCAAATACATCGATGCCGGGAACATCCTCGAGCCGGTGCTGAGGGATTATCTCGGGACCCATGCGAACGCCATGCTCAGGGGTCCTCTCGGAATTCCTGAGGGATCATTCGCATCCGTGGAGGAGCCTGTCCCGATGGAGCAATGCGGATACGACCATTTCCACGGCGAGAAGCTGTTCGGCGGCCTCGTGGACGGATACATCAGGATAGACAACGTCAGGAATACGATCCTCGAGATCAAAACGTCCGGCGTGAGAGAGAAATGGGAGGACGGAAGCGGAGGATACACCAACGTTCCGATGCAATACATGTATCAGGCGTCCCTGTACGCCGAGCTTTCCGGCCTGGATAGGATCGTCTTCCTCGTAGGTTTCCTGGAGGAATCCGATTATGACCGCCCGAAGCAATGGGTCCCGAACGAGGACAATACCTTCGTTATCGTCAAGGAAAAGCTGGACATGAGGCCCATCATGGCGAAGTGCGAGGAGTGGTACGGCACCTACATGAAGAACGGATACACGCCGGAATGGACGGATTCCGAATGCGACCAGGAAGTGCTGAAGTATCTCAAAGCGTTCAAGAGGAAGAAGAGATGACCGCTAATCTGATTTTCGACAGGGTCAGCGTGAGGGATTTCACCGGTGAGCCCATAAAAATGGAGGACCAGGATCTTCTGATGAGGGCCGCGATGGCAGCCCCGTCCGCCATGAACCAGCAGTGCTGGGAATTCTGCATAGTAGACGACATAAAGATGCTGGAGGAGCTGTCCCATGCCGCTCCGTACGCATCCCCGGTGGGCAGGGCCCCTCTGGCCATCGCCGTCCTCGGGAACATCGGCCTGATGAAGACGCCGATGATGTGGCAGCAGGATCTCGCGGCTGCGACCCAGAACATCCTTCTGGCAGCCACGTCGCGTGGCATAGGCACCGTCTGGATAGGGATCGCGCCCCACCAGGACAGGATGGACGCCGTATCGAAGGCTCTGAACCTTCCTGACAGCGTGAAGCCGTTCTGCCTGATCGCGGTCGGGCATCCCAGAACGAGGCCGGAGCACAAGGACGGAAGATACAAGCCCGAAAGAGTCCACCGCAACGGATACCGATCCCGATGCGGGGATGATGCGATCGGAATCCGGCCGATCCCATCGCGTAATAAGCCGCGGCCAGAAGGGCGAAGGCTATGGCGTTGGCCAGGAGGAAGATTCCGGCGAATCTTTTTTCGTCATGCTCCTTTTCTTTCGCGTACAGCCTGAACGTTATCAGCGACGCCATCGAAGCTATAGGGGTCCCGAACCCCCCCACGTTCACACCGACAAGAAGGCTCTGCCAGTCGTCGGTGAAATTCGAGAGGAGGACAGCGGCCGGCACGTTGCTGATGCCTTGGCTGGCAAGAGCCGGGACCAGCATCGGATCCCATCCCATCAGCCCTCCCAGGAATGATGCCACCGATTCCATCTCTGAAAGGTTCCCGGTGAATATGAACAGGAACACGAACGTCAGCAGCAGGCTGTAATCGACTTTTCCGAACAGGGACGGCTTGAACGCTGCCATTGCGGCGGCGGCGCATATGAGGGCCGCCCAGTAGGGGACGGTCCCGGATACCGCCAGCACGCTGAGTGCGAACACGGCTGCCATAGCGGTCAGCAGAGGCATGTTCTCTGCTTTATGATCCCCGGAATCCGGTTTCGGCGATTCCCCGCGGCAAATTATCGCGCATGATGCGAACAGCGCCGCGCCGCCGATAGCCAGATATGGGAGCATCACCGAGACCATGTCCCCGAAGCCTATGGAATACTTCGAGCAGACGAACAGATTGTGGGGGCTTCCGATGGGCGTGAGCATGCACCCCAGGTTCGCCGCGACGGTCTGGAGCACCAGGACAGGGGCTATCATGTCCTTTCTGTCTATGCCGGAAAGGACAGCGACGGCCAGAGGGACGAAGGTTATCAGCGAGACGTCGTTGGTTATCGCCATCGACGCGAAGAAAGGCAGGGCAACCAGCGCCAGGCAGATCCTGCGGGCAGAGCCTGTCTTTCCGACCATCCACGACGCGGCTGCCTTGAACACTCCGCATTCGGACATCCCGGCTACGGATGCCATGAGGCAGAACAGGATGCAGAGCATCGGGACGTCGATGTAGTCCAGATAACCCGCCGACGGCGGCACGAAAGCCATCGAAATCAGAGCGAGAAGAACAGAGACAAAAAGGACAAACTCTGCCCTGATCCATGTCCCTATTCTTTCCGCGCCGAACATGCGCGTGCGATTAAGGATCCCGTTTATACGCTTTGGCCTGGGCGGTACTCAATTTCTTCCGGCTGGCCGCACCTGAACCTTCTCAGCCCGTTCATCAGGCTGTCGAGAAGGTATCTGCAGCCTTCAGTCCCGATCAGGGTCCTGCCCATGAGATCGAGGGGCCTCCCTCTCGGCATGGATATCTCGACGTAGGCCGCAGTGGATCTGGACAGATTCCCTTCTAGAGCGGCCAGCCCGTCCGTGAAATAGGCCTCGATGTTCCCTTCGGAGCCTTCCAGGGCGCTTCCGAATCCGTTCGACTCCAGATACGAGCGTATCTCCGGCAGATATTCTCCGTCATGGGGGCGCATAATCCTGGGGACCATTCCGAACAGCCCCGAAATCCATTTCGCAAGGGGATAGACCGTCGAGGAATCTCCTTCCACGGACAGGCCTTCCGAATGCAGGGACCTCGGGATCCTCTCATAATTCATCAGAACCCTATGGACGGCTTCCGCGTCGCGGTCGATGAGATCCAGCGAAGGAGAGGAATCCAGGCCGAGGGCGTCCGCGACTTCCTTGACGAAAGCTCTGGACGCAGGATATCCCACTGGTGAGCCTTCAGAAGGTCTCAGGAACGGGATCCCGAACCTTGAGCGCATCATCTCGGCGGTGCGGCGGCAGTATTCCGGGTGGATCATGACGTTCAGCTCCGCTCCGCCGCATCCCATCAGCGATTCCTTGCCGGGAATGCAGCCCAGGATGCAATTGACCCCGGCCCCCATCGGCTCCAGCAGGCGGCGGATCTCTTCGGCACCGGTCTGCCAGCCCAGATCCATCAGGCCGTATCCGAGGATGTTGACCCCGCCGTTTCCTTTGTCCCCGATTTCAGCGGAGGATAGGATCGCGGATGTCGCCGCATCGTAACCTTCCGGCATGGTCATCCCCGACAGATCCCCGTCCAGAATTATGGGATCTTTCCCGGCCGAGCCTGTCAGGCCAGAATAATCCGTGCATATAAGGGAGGCGCCCAGCGTATCCAGGAGCACGGCTTTCCTGCCGGTGATGGATGATACCGATTCTATCCCGCCAGATACCTTGGCGGAAGCCCCGAAAACGATGTCGTCGTTGCCGAGATAGGTGCATGGAAGGCGGGACTGCCTGCTGAAGTATTTCGATCTGGAGCATGCCCTGTTCTCCGGATAGTATTCCGGAATCAGGTCGTGCATCATTATCTGGGCTCTCGAGCGGCATCCGCCGGCCCCGTTGATCAGAGTGTCCGTGAGACCGAGCGATTCCGACGCGATTATGGCGCCCATCATTCCGTCCGGCCGGCAGTTCATAGCCCTCCCTCCCATGAAGGGATGGGGGAATCGAGGCTGTCGGCCAGGGAAGCCGTCCAATCCTCCACGCCGTCCAGGCCATAATATCTCGATCCCAGCGGGGCATATCTGAATCCCTGGCGGCGGACCCGGTCCGAATCGTTCGTCACCACCAGATCTATGCTGTCTTCGTCGGCCAGCTTTCTGAGGTCGCACAGATTCTTCCCGCTTTCCGTCCTT
This sequence comes from Methanomassiliicoccaceae archaeon, assembly GCA_016281925.1. GTDB lineage: Archaea > Thermoplasmatota > Thermoplasmata > Methanomassiliicoccales > Methanomethylophilaceae > Methanoprimaticola. The sequence goes on along the minus strand of JAEEJP010000012.1, from coordinate 10,736 downwards.
ATCCCGCCGTAATCCGGGATGCGGACGTTGTGGTCTATCACCGGCCCGTCCGAGAACAGCACCGCCCTTATGTCGGCGCCGAGGGCCCTGAGCGTATCCACCTGCCATTTCAGGTCCCGCACCATCTCGCAATAGATGGCCACCTTTTTGCCGCGGATCTTCTGCCCGTACTTCCCCACGATGGATTCGAATTCGGCTCTCAGCGAATCCTTCGCGGATTCCGCCATCGGGGCGAGCTCCGGAGCATATTCGGAGAGGGCGTCAACCCACTCCAGGCAGCCGCTCAATCCTACAGGCACATCCAGATCCAGAGGGATCCTTCTTCCTGTCGCCTCCGAGATCCTCTCCCCGATGCGGGAATTGAGTTTGGCGCGGCCGATCTGTATGTCGTATTCGGCGGAGCAGAAATCCTCGATCTCCGCCATGGTGGCGAAGTCCAGGAAGCCGAATCTGATTTTCAGGCCCAGCAGCGACAGGACCTTCTGGATGGAAGCCAGATTCCTGTCTCTGCCTAAGCCGTAGAACCACCTTGCGATGAGGTTGACGGTTCCTTTCTCGGTTTCCCGGGGTTTCATGCGTGATATCAGGGCGTCCATAAGGCCGAAGGTGCCCCCGAACTTGCTGGATAGGAAAGATCCGTCCGGATTCACCGCTGCAACATCGAGGGAATGCTTCTCCGAAAGTTTCCCGGCCTCTTTCGTGAGGTCGGCGCCCATGATCTCCGATGTGCAGGTGGGGACCAGGAATATGTGCCTGTATCCGTCGGAAGCGGCTCTGAGCACGGTATCTTCGATTATTCCCTCCGGATCCCTGAAAGCTTTGTCGGCATCCAGCCCGGTGCTGTATATCCCCGGGGATCCCGGATAATCGCCGCGTTCCATCGCTCCGTTGATCACTCTGCGCCGGAAGGCGAACTCCATGAGGTACGCGCAGTTCCTGGGGCCATGAAGCACCGCGGCGGCGTCTTTTATCCTCATTATGCCGTCGGCGGCCCCGTGCGAAGTGCATGCGGGCATGGCGAATTCGCCCACGTATGTGATGTTCCTTTCGGCGTCATACCCTTCGAAGCAGCAGTCCGATCTTCTGCCGGCCTCATCGCCCGCGGTTATCGGCCTTCCAGCGGCCAGATCTGACATGGCTTTCTCGGACAGCGGCCTAGGGAGATGGCGTTCAGGGCGGCTTCTGATGGCATCGGCCAGCGCGCGGAGGATTCCGGTCTCAGGGGAATCGGGGAACGACTTGGAAAGCACCTCCCCGGAGATCTCGGATTCGGCGAAAAGTCTGGAGCGGGGGATATCGCACAGTATCGGCAGGCCGACGGCATCCGCGAATCTTCTTACTTGGGCATCTTCGTTCTCCTCTCCTCTGCGGTTGAACGCGATGCCCATCACCGACTTTCCCGGGTTGATGTTCCTGAGCCCGCGGAGGATGTTGTTCGCCGCGAACAGCGACATGAACTCCCCGGACGTCACTATTATGACGGAATCGCAGTTCTCAGCCCTCGCAGGGACGGAGAATCCGCCGCAAACAACGTCGCCGAGGACGTCGCACACCCTGTAATCGGCGTTCTCCCCGGATATCCTGTCGAACAGGAGCTCCATCCCCTTTCCGGCGCATCCTTTTCCCGGCTCAGCGCCTCCGCATTCCGCGCAGCGTATCCCGTTGAGGCCTTCGCATATGGGGTCCGCCGAAGTGTCCGAAGAGAACGTCCTGATGTTTCTGCCGTGCGTCAGGAGCCTTGTGGAATCGTGTTTGGGATCGCATCCCACATGCAGAACCGTGCTCCCGTCCAGCGACAGGAGATAAGAGACGTTGGCGGAAATGGTGGATTTGCCGATGCCGCCTTTTCCGTAGAATGCGATGCGATACATGCGGGCTAATCTCAATGGACGTATAATCCAATATCGCTTAATAATCGGAGAGACAGATCAGGCAATCGCATCGGCCATCAGAAAAAGAAAGATGGTTTCTTTAAAATGGAGTCCCCGCCATCCCTGGGCGGGGATCATGGTCACTGCTCTTTCTTGAGGATCGCGGCGGCGTCGGCATGGTCGGCGAACAGCCTCTGGAATGCCGGGCGCTCCCCGAGGCTCTTCATGATGCATTTGACTTTGAAGCCCTCGGCTTTGAGAATCATCCTCAGGGACATCTCCTCCTTCCCGGCTATCTCCTCGGAATCCTCCTCGCCCAAGGCCACTATGAACGGCACCACGGATACGTCGGTCGCGCCCATCTTGGCCAGTTTCTTGGCTGTGTCGGCATAGGACGGGAAACCTTCCACGGTGGTGAGGACGATATCCTCCTCTCCCGAAAGGTTCAGCATCTCCTGCAGCTGGCAGTAAGCGGAGTTGGCGTAATGGTCGGATCCGCGGCCGACGAGAACGATGGTCGTGCCTTCGCCGATGTATTCCTCCACCTCGGGGACTATGTCCTTAACGATGGCGTTGCAGGCGGCGCGGTAGTCCCTCTCGGAGGTCAGGAGCGGCGAGCCCAGGCGGACGTCCTGGAAAAGGTCCAGATTCTTCGTCAGTTCCTCTTTTACGATCTCGAATTCCGTGCCGTTGATCACGTGGAGAGGCTGGACCGTGAGCTGAGTCACGCCTTCGCCGGCGAGCTTAGGGAAGACGTCCGAGATATGGTCGGCCCCTATCTTCTTGGCCTCGATGCGGCTGGTGAATGCCCTGCGGACCTCGCAATTTGGATGCTTTTCCGTAATCGCGCTCTCTATCGGCTCGGAGACGTCCCCGAAACTGACTGTCAGGTACGTCCTGTTGTTCTCGACCATGCGGAGTGATACCGCATCCGATTTAATTATCTTATCCGAGGGGCCCACATTTCTTTCTTCGGAACCGCCTCAGGCAGATGCGATCGGCGGGCTTTCCTCTTTCCCCTTCCGATGTACATCCCCAGGATGCCGATGCACATTATTACGACGACTACGGCCACGCCCACCATATACCAGGTCTGATCCATACTATCGGTTGCGCATGGCGTTACGGATATAAATTGGAGGACAGAGGGCGCAACAATATAAACGCGCCATAGGATTATGCGGTATGGGCGAGACCGCTGAAAGCGAGCTTGGACAGATAAGAGGGTGGTCAAAGACCCTGAAGTTCGCCGTCCCTTCGATTGCTATGATGATGTTCATCTCGACCTACAGCCTGGTCGACGGCGCGTTCGTATCCAATTTCGTCGGGACCGACGCTTTGGCATCCATCAACATACTGATGCCTCTTGCCTCTCTGCTCACCGGGATGGGCTTCATGTTCGCGACGGGTGGAAGCGCTTATGTGGCCAATCTCCTGGGAAAAGGCGAGGCCGAGCGCGCGAACCGCTCTTTCTCGGAGATAGCTCTGGTTTCGCTTCTGATTTCTTCTGCGCTGGCCGTCTTCGGATTTGCGTTCATGGATCCCTTAGTCGGGCTGATGGGCGCCGATGAGACCCTGTCAGCTGGCTCGGCGGAATACGGCCGCGCATACATAGCGTTCGCGCCGTTCGTGTTCCTCCAGTTCGTCCTGATACAGTTCCTGATAGTGGCGGAAAGGCCGGGGATGTCATTCGCGCTTTCCGTGGCCGGCGGGCTGACCAACCTCGTCCTGGACTGGCTTTTCATATGCGTGTTTGGCATGGGTCTGACCGGTGCTGCCATAGCCAGCGGGATAGGGTCGGCCGTACCGTCTCTGGTATGCATCGCACTGTTCTTCCGCGGCAGGATGTCCCTCCGTTTCTCTTCCCCTTCCAGAGACCCCTCGGTGATCGTTTCCGTGTGCTCCAACGGCATGTCCGAGATGGCCAGCGAGCTGGCGGGAGGCCTGGTGGTGCTCTGCTACAACACCGTGATGATGCGTTATATGGGGCCGGACGGGGTTTCCGCGATCACCATCGTGTCATACGCGCATTTCCTCGCTCTGGCGGCCGCCATAGGCTATTCCAACGGGGTGGCGCCTGTGATGTCATACGATTACGGCAAAGGGGACCGTCCGGCCATGGGGGAGCTGTTCCGCATATCCATGGCATTCATCGGCTGCCTTTCCGTGGTCACTTTCGCTATAATGGAGATATTCGCCTCGAATATAGCGGAGTTCTTCGCCGGGGACTCGTCCGTGACGGACATAATGGTCTCAGGCGCGGCGATATATTCGATAGGATTCCTGTTCATGTGCGTCAATGTATACGCGTCCTCGCTGTTCACGTCGCTGTCCAATGGACGGGTCTCCGCAGCCATATCGGTCATACGTTCTGTCGTGCTTCTCGTCCCGCTGATTCTGCTGCTCCCCGAAGCGTTCGGAATCGATGCCATCTGGTTTGCCCTGCCTCTGACCGAATTCCTGACTGCCTGCGTATCCGTCGCTTTCATCCTTAGATTGGGCGGGATGTACGGATATTTGGGGCCTGGAAAGGTTCTGTCATGAGCCGCCGCAGTGTCTGCGCCAGGCGATCCAGCCGGGAGGGATGATTTTATGCTCTGTCTGAGCGATGGTTCAGTGGATAGATATTAATATTCAAAAATGGATTGTGTATTTGAATCTTATAGGCATGACGGCGGTCCAAAACCGGAAACAGACGGCCGATCATTCCGAATGAGAGCACGAATCGCAAAAAAAACGGAGGGAGGCTATGAAGAAAAGCGAACTGCTGAAGAGAACCAAGAAGCAGCTGAAAAAGCTGGATCTGGAATACAGTGCCGCGGGCAACGATTATGTTCTGATGACCCGTTCCAGAAATGTCCCCTGTTTGGTGACCGTATATCAGTCATACATAGAAGTGGCCGCTTTCAATTTCAGCCGCGTGATATCCGAAGAGTCCATCGACAGAGCCAGCGCCGTTCTCTTCGACAAATCCAAGAATCTGTATTGCGGCAGATTCGAGATCAAGACTGTAGACGGCAGTTTGATGCCGACATTCCAGGTGACATTCCCGGCGAAATTCCTGAAGAAGCCGGAGGATCTCAAAATAATGATCAACAATGCCGTATTTGTCATGAAAAGATATAATGATGTGATAGAATCGATATCGGAAAAGAAGGGCTGACGGATTCCCGCACCGAAGTCCTATGCCGGCGCGCATAAGCGGGTCCGATGCCGTCGGAGGCCGGACCTGCCTTCCCGCACCGGGTTTTCTGCGCAATACTTTAAAGTCCGTGCGCTATGCAGGTACTGCAGTGTGTCAATTGATAGCACGGAGCAAGGTGTGAACATGGCTTTCTGGAACGAAGAATTGGAGACTATGCCTCGCGAGGAACTGGAGAAGATGCAGCTGGAGCTCATCAAGGCTAAGGTACGCGAGATGTATTCCCTCTCCGGTTTTTTCAGGAAGAAAATGGAATCCGCCGGTCTCACTCCGGACGACATCAACAGCTTCGAGGATTTCAGGAAGATACCCTTCATGAGGAAGTCCGATCTTCGCGACAATTATCCGGACAAACTGTTCGTCAGGCCATATGACGATCTGGTGAGGATACACGTGTCTTCCGGGACCACCGGAAAGCCGACCGTCGTAGGCTATACCCAGACCGATCTTGACAACTGGTCTGAATCCCTGGCCAGAGGAATGACTTCCTTCGGAATGACGAAGAAGGATATGCTCCAGAATTTCCATGGGTACGGGCTTTTCACCGGGGGGCTCGGAGTGCATTACGGAGCCGAGAAGATCGGCGCCACCGTCCTTCCCACGAGCACCGGCAACACCAGCAGGCAGATACAGCTGATGCAGGATCTTCCGGTCACGGCCGTTGCCGGGACGCCTTCCTATATGTTTCATATCGCCGACACATGCGATCAGATAGGGGTGGACATCCGCAGGGACACCAAGGTCAGGCTGGCCATCGCCGGAGGGGAGCCCTGGTCCGAGAGCATGAGGAAGAAGCTGCAGGAAAGGACCGGGATAAGGGTGCATAACTGCTACGGAGCCAGCGAATTCTACGGCCCTATGTTCCTGGAATGCGAGAAGCAGTGCGGGCTCCATATATGGGCGGATCTCTGCTACATGGAGATTCTCGACGAGAACGGGAACCCCTGCAAGGACGGGGAAAGGGGCGAGATCGTGGTCACCATGCTCAAGAAAGAGGCGTTCCCGCTGATCAGATACAAAATCGGCGACATCTCCGCTTTGGACTGGTCGCCCTGCCCCTGCGGAAGGACCCATCCCAGGCTCATGAGGATATCCGGGCGCTCCGACGACATGCTGGTGGTCCGCGGCGTCAACGTGTTCCCGTCCCAGATAGAGAGCGTCATCGGCGAGCTTCCGTTCCTTTCGCCGTTCTACCATATCACGCTGACCAACGAGAATTACATGGACTCCATGACCGTCGCCGTCGAGCTCAACGAGGACGCCCTGACTGACGATGCCGTGGAGATCAATAATATGACCAACGAGCTTTCCAGAAGGCTCAAGGATGTTCTGAACATCAAAGCGAACGTCAAGCTGGAGCTTCCCGGGACCCTTGAAAGATTCGAGGGAAAGGCCAAGCATGTGACGGACAACAGGAAATATGATTGAGGCGGGAGTCCCCGCCTCGGATTCCTTTGTTATTCCTCAGTTCTGGGATGCTTTTCCTGAGGAAATCGGATCTGAGCTCCGAAAGGGGCACGCCCGATTCCTCCTCCATGCGGCAGAACATCGATGCGCAGTTCTCTCCGCTTGGCGTAAGGTCGTAGATCACCTTCTTTTTTCCGGATTCCATCGGCATCCTTTCCACTAGCCCGCGGGATTCCATGAGATCCAGCTTCTCTGCCATCCGCGGATTGGTGGATACCGCCCTATAGATGTCGGATTTGCTCTTCGGACCGCACAGATGCAGGTACACCAGTATGCGAAGCACATGTTTCGTCTCGAACAGCCTGAAATTAGCTTCTGAGGACATGTCATGTGAGATGCCTTTACAGGTTAAAAGTGGCATAGGAGTGGTATAAGATTGTTAAAGAAAAGTCTGCAGCAGATTTCTGATATCTGAGGTTCTGATGCGAACGGAATCTGCACTGATTTCGTATGGATTTCATATGAATGTCAAAGCCATCCCTGCGCATCGATGCCCCGTTCATAACAGTCCGATCCGTTCCGTCCATCTTATTCATTGACTGTTTTATCAGGTGTTTCCCAGGTCTTTAGATGGGTAAAAAGGTCCTTGATTCTGCCGTCGCATCCGCGGCGCGGCAGCATTTCCGGCAAGCGTTCTTCGCATTGATTTCAGTCGCGGCCGATGTGTCCGTCCGTGTCAGGCGGCGATCGAGTCCAGTACCGTCCGGGCTGCCACGGGAACCCGACGATATCCTGTATCGGGCCGGTGTAAGATTGTTCATGGGTTCTGCCGATAGGATTCGGCATGCTTTCCGGATGTTCCCGGGCCGGACGCATCCGCTCTATCGGCATCCAGATCAACCGTTCCCCTTCAGGATGGCAGCCTGATCGGCGTTCCCCCCCCCCGCAATTCTGCGGTCCGGCAGATTTTTCCGCCGGGTGCTTCGCGTTATCTGTTTTTTCCGGGATTACCAGATCCAGATTCCTCATCATCTCATAGTTCTGGCAGTATTCGATGCGTCTTTTCTCTCTGTAATCCAGATAGAATTTGAGCGCGTCGTTGACAAGTTCCGCGATTGTTTCGCCTTGGAGCGACCGTTCTTCATCGAGCCTCTTCCTCAGCACGGTGCTGATTTTGACTGATATCTGAACAGAAGTCTGTCCTGCTGTTCCCATAGTACATCATATTACATTGATGTACAAAAAATATATCCAGTCAAACAAACTGTCTATGAGTTTTGTTTGCATTATTGCCGATTATAACGTGATATCATTTGAGTTCCAATGGTCTTGGTTGTTATAATTATTGTTGGATGCATTCTGTTGCTTTATTGGAAGGCATGTTTTTATCATAAGTATAGGATATCCTAAATATTTGGCAATCCATATCATTCTTTGAAACCCGTTCCTGCCGGGAGGAATAAGCCGCGCCAGATCTGCGGCAAGAGGGGGAATCAGAATGTCAATCATATCCTACGACGCGAACGACCGCATCATGATCTTCATCGATCTCAGGAACATAGTCAAAAGCGTATCAGCGGATTCCAAGTATTCCAGAGTGGACTACGTGTCTCTGGTGAGGTGCCTTAAAGGCCCCAGAAAACTGATTGCCGCCTATGTATTCGACAGCAAAGGCGCCATCGATGCCACCGATAAATCGAAGCGCTTCCATGATTACCTCAGGTACAAAGGATTTCGGGTCATCGCCAGGGATTCCTACGATCCTGACCAGAACGTGCAGAAGGAAGTTGACGTGGCCATGGCAGTCCAGATGGTGACCCATGCGTACAAGAACAATTACGATGTCGCCGTGGTCGTCAGCGGAGACAGAGATTTCATCCCCGCGATACAGGAGGTCCAGGCCGCCGGCAAAAGGGTGGAGGTCGCCGCGTTCAGCACATCCAAATCGGATGAGATGGAGCGTCAGTGCGATGTCTACCACAATCTGGACAAAGAGCCCATACTGTCACTCGTGAATCTTTCCGATGTCCTTCAGGACGGAAATACGGAGGCGGTCCGATGGAATTCAACGATTGGATCGCGTCTAACAATGACAAATACGGCACTTCCGACGAGGACTGGGATCCGCTGATGGAAGCCGGGGTCGTGAGATTCGATTACGATGACCGCAGCAATGTCTCGGGAATGTACCATGGCAAGAGGGTATACAGGGACAACAACCATATTCTGGACATAAGCCCCGGTGAGATATGGATCGTCTCCCTCAGTTTGAATCCGAGCACCGGGCAGAACTATTTCGCAAAGCCTCTGAAGAGGATCGACGGCTCGTTCCTTTATGAAATGAAAAAGGACCAGATCGATTCTCTCAGCAAGTATCTTTGGGAGAACAACAGGACCATCCTTCAGCCGTTCCTCCAGGAGATCTACGAGAGCGTCATGAACGAGCAGATCGCGAAGGCAGTCAGGGAGCAGACTGCGTCCCTGGAGAAGACGATCGCCGATCTGAGCGCCCAGATCGACGGGCTGAACAGGATCAAGGAGGAGGACTCCAAGATCATCGCGGCCAAGGAGGATGAGGTCGAACTTCTGAAGGCGGAGCTGCTGATGATGGAGAGCAAACCATCCGAAGCCGCCGGAACCCAGTCTTCCGCGCCCCGGCCGCCCGAGGATTCGCCGGAGGGCTTCGCGGAGAAGCTTAAGCCTTCGAAGCATCCCATCATCAGGACCGGACCGGATACGCTCAGGTCGGACGGATTCAGAAAGTCCCGCTATTTCGTCCATCTTTCGGCCGACCACAAGACGCTTCTGATCCGCGACGACCCCAACGGAAACGTGGTCTGCATCGACAGCACCCTGACCCTCGCCGGGCTGAGCACTGTCCTGCCTTTCGATTCGGAGCGCCCGATGGAGAGCGAATACAGCCCCAGATACGGCGGGACTTTGGTGACTCTCAGATGAGACGCCCGGGACGGGACGGGCATCCAAATGATTCGGAATGATCTTTAAAAGGAAGCAGGCCCCGAAGGGCCGTGTTTCTTCATTCGGAGTCGTCGTCCGAATTTATCTGGATTATGTCTTCGTCCTCTTCATCGGGCTCCTCGTCGAACAGCTGGTCGTCGACCAGATCCTGGTAGAGCTCCAGCAGATCGTCGGTGGACAGGCAGCGGTGGAGGTCGGAAGCGTTCCTCTTGACCATTTCGGTCAGCTTCTCCGCCTGGTCGGGATCGATTTCCTGGCCCTGCTGCTTCAGCACGGCGATGACGCTCTCGACATTGCAGTGCTTGCCGAGAACGATCTCCCTGTGGCCCCCTACTAGGAGAGGGTCGTAAGCCTCGAGGATTCCTCCGGTGGTGGAGTTCCCGTCGGCGGTGATTCCGGTCTCCTGGGCGAAGCACCCGCTTCCGAAGATGGGCTTGGATTCCCATATCCTGCGGCCGGAGGATTTGGCCAGGGCGGAAGCGACGTTCCTGAGGGCGGGGAGGTCGATCTTCGTGTCGATGCCGAGTTTCTCCTCCGCGATGAGGGCGACCTCTTCGAGCGGAGCGTTTCCGGCTCTGGCTCCGATCCCCATGATGGAAGCTCCGACGAATTTGGCTCCCGCCTTTATGCCGGCGAGGCTGTTCGCGGTGGCCATGCCGAAGTCGTTGCGGGCCTGGATTTCGATGTCCATATCCGTGGCCTGCCTGAGGACCTTCACTCTCTCGAAGGTGTCGAACGGCTCTCCCACTCCGATGCTGTCGCAGTATACGATGCGGTCCGCGTTCGCCTGCTTCGCGTTCATGGCGCAGTTGACCAGGAAAGAGAGGCTGGCGCGTCCGGCATCCTCGAGCACGCAGGATGTGTACAGCCCGTGGCTGTTCGCGTATTCGACGGATTCGAAGATCTTGTCCAGGACCCAGTCGCTGGTCTCGCCGTATCTGTTCTCGTAGAGGATCTCGGAGACGGGGAGGGCGATGGAGACGGAGTCCACGTCGCATGACAGGCTGTCGTTGATGTCGGAGATCTCCGCCCTGTTGGACGCCATGACGGACGCTTCGAGGCCCATGCGCGCGATGCGCTTGACGGTCTTCTTCTCTTCGATGCCTATGGACGGCATCCCCACGTCTATCTGGGAGACGCAGGTCTTGTCGATAAGCTTCGCAAGCTTGTATTTCTCCGTCATAGACAGGACTACGCCCGAGGCGTTCTCCGAATCTCTGATAGTCGTATCGCAGATGCAGACGTCCCTGTCGAAACGGGACATGACTTCGTTTTTG
>JAEEJP010000011.1 GCA_016281925.1 Methanomassiliicoccaceae archaeon | reverse complement strand
CGTATTTCTCTCCGTGGGATTTCTTGAGGAGTCCCATGGCTTTGATGGCCTCTGCGGGCCTTCATCCCTGGAGGAATTCCTCGGGGGACATCAGGACGGAAGCGGGGTCGTCATATTCGCCGGACATGGGGTCGAATTTGAAGGGGTGCTTCTTGACCATGGGGTTCGCGTCTCTCTTGTCGACGGCGACGGTCGCTCCGAGCCTCTCGGTCTCGGCGGTAAGGCAGAAAGGAGCCCTAACGCACTCGAACCCGTCGTAATCGGCCTGGGCCGCTCCGAGTTTTGCCATGAGCGTGGCGTCTTTGTGGGCGTCAGGCCAGGCTGCACCGCAGGCGTCCATCTGGGAGAGGGTTGCGGACTGGGTGAAGATCGCCGCGGGAGGCCTGTCCAGGGACTCTTTTTTCATTGCTGCAAGTACTCTTTCTCTAGGAGTCATCGACATGTATTTTTCTCCTTGGTTTCGGCATCGGGTTCCTATTATTTAAGAGATAAACTCATCTTAACCGCCAAGATTACTTTATCGGCAATAAAATGGCGAACAATAGCCGTCATTATTAAGATGGAACATCTGTTTCGGAATAGCGAGCGGACACAAATGCACATCAATGGATTATACATCCCATTCAGATGCTGATGTCCAGAAGGTCCCTGAGATTCCCCAGCCTCATTATGCCTATGTCCGTGACCCCGTAGATGTCGGCGGAAGCGAAATCCGAGCTCCGGAGCGCGGGAGCCATGACGGCCTTCTCGTCGAGAGCCAGATCGTTCCCGGAAGCGAATGGGCTGAACGGAGGCAGCACGATAACGCCTTCCGGCTTGGCGTGGACGAAGCACTGTATCTTCAGGCTGCCCCCGACGGCCCCGGGAATCCTCACGGACGGATGCTCATGGCCTATTATCACCGGCCTCACCCCGGAATCAACGTGGCCGTGCTCCAGCCTGAAGCCCATTATGTCGACGTAATCCGCCGCCAGAAGCCCCATGTCGGTTATCGCGTTCTGGATGTAGTTGTCATGGTTCCCTTTGATGGGGATGACCTCGGCTGCTTCCGTGAGGAGCGCGAATATCTTTTTGATCTCGTTCTTCTCCTCCCAGCCGGAGCGCTTGAAATCATGCTTTATGTCGCCGAGCAGGACTATGCGCTCGGGCTCGTATCTGCAGATGAGATCGTTGAGGGAGTCACGGATGGAATCCGTGTTTATCCTCGGAAGATAGACGCCCTCGTTCTCCAGCGCGCGCTCATAGCCCAGATGCAGATCGCCGAGGACCACCGTCGGCCCTTCGTCGAGGACCAGGCACCTGTCGGATGTCACGCGCACCCCGGGAAGGATCTCCAGCGACCTCATGAGCCGGCGAAAAGCGTCATCTTAGAATTCATTTGCGATTCCGCCCCGTCAGCTCCCGGCCAGATCCCCGACGACCGTCCAGGAGCCGTCGGAAGCGGAGATCCTGTACTGATGCACCACCATGGCAGGATCGATGGCGAATTCGCACAGCATGGAATCGGGCCGGTACGACCACCAAACGCATTCCGCCCCGCCGACGGTCTCGGAGGCGCCTTTAGTGTATATTTCCACCGGGACCTTGTCGCCGCCGCATATGACGTCGAAGACCAGCCTCCCTTCGGATCCCCCGTAGGAGACGTCGGAGGTGAAATGATACATATATTCTCTCTGGGACTCGTTGATGTATTTCGAAACCCCTGTCCCGGAAGCGTCATAGCCCATGTAAGTCCCCGACAGGGAATAATCGTGGGACGCCTCGTAATCCTTCTCCTTGTCTCCGAGATATATGCTCATCAGACCCATCGCGACCGTGCCCATCATCAGAAGAACAACCAGAACGGCGTAGATGAGGATGGTCTGGGAATATTCTTTGGCCATGGCAACGAGTCAGCGTAATGCTATTGGAGATATAAACCCAAGGTTCGGAAATAGCTCTCATGCATGCATATGGCGGTGGAATCCCCGGGATGAATCTATAACCTGCCGCCCGCATAACCCGTGGCATGATCGAGCATACCTTCCAGATGCTTCCGTCTGTGGGCAAGAAGAAAGAGAGATGCATCTGGGAATCCGGGGTGCTGACCTGGGACGAGTTCCTTTCATCCCCGGAAGTCCCCGGGATCAGAGGCGGCGCGAAAGAGAGGGACGACAGCATCGTGATGCAGGCCCTGGAGCTTCTGGACGCCGGGGAGTCGTCGCTTCTGGGCGACATGCTGCCGAAAGCTGAGCACTGGAGGATGTACGACAGATTCAGGGACGGCGCCGCATACCTCGACATAGAGACCGACTGCCTCAGCAGGGATTCTCTGGTCACTGTGGTCACGGTCCACAGGAAAAGCGGGACCGCCACCCTCACGGAAGGCATCGATCTGGACGCGGAGACCCTCTCGAACGCGCTGGAGGGGGCGAAGATCCTGGTTACTTTCAACGGGAGCTGCTTCGACGTGCCCGTCCTGAAGAACAGCTTCCCAGAGGTGGATCTCGATCTCCCCCACTACGACCTCCGCTTCGCGTCCCGCAAGGCAGGGTACAGAGGAGGCCTGAAGCATCTGGAGATCGAGATGGGGATAGCCAGGGACGAGGACATAGCCGACGTCGACGGAGCCATGGCGGTGCGCCTGTGGCACCAGTGGGAGAGGCACGGCGACGAGGAGGCGCTGGATATCCTGACGGAATACAACCGGGCGGACACCGTGAACCTGGAGACGATAGCCGACAGGATCTACCGCCTTCTGGTGACGGATTACGCCGGATACAGATGGCGAGGGGTTTCCCCCTCTGCGTTTCAGTCCTTCAGAAGGGTGTACAGAACGGCCTTCTGGGCGTGGAGCCTGTTCTCCGCCTGGTCGAAAACGACGCTGTGGGGCCCGTCCATGACCTCGGCGGTGACTTCCTGGCCTCTGTGGGCGGGCAGACAGTGCATCACGATGCAATCCGGGTTCGCGATCGACAGGATCCTGTCGTTTATCTGGTACATCTGGAACAGCTTGATGGCTTCCGCCTCGGGCGTGGTGTCTCCCATGGAGATCCAGGTGTCGGTGTAAAGGACGTCGGCGCCGATGCAGGCTTTCTCGGGCTCGTGGGATGCGATGATCTTGGAGCCGTTGGCCTCGGCGATCTTGGTGGCGTTCCACATTATCTCCGCATTGGGCATCCTGACCGCGGGGCAGCATGCGACCATGTCTATCCCCATAATGGCGCAGGCGTATAGGAGGGAGTTGCACACGTTGTTCCCGTCGCCGAGATATACGAGCTTCTTGCCGCGGAATCCGCCGAGCTTCTCTTTGATCGTGACCATGTCGGCGAGAGCCTGGCAGGGGTGCTCCAGGTTGTCCAGGCCGCTGATGACCGGGCAGGTGGCATACTCGCCGAACTTGTCCATCATCTTGTAGTCGTACGCCCTGTACATGATCCCGTGGACGAAGCGGCTCATGACGCGCGCGGTGTCCTCGACGGTCTCGCTGTGGACGCCCATCTGCATCTTGGACTCGTCAATATAGAGGGCATGGCCTCCGAGCTCGGTGATCGCCACGTCGAACGAAATCCTGGTCCTGGTGCTGGGCTTCTCGAAGATCATGGCCAGGGTCTTCCCTTTAAGCGGGTCCCCGTGGTGCCCGCGCTCGGCTTTGAGCCTGATGGCGAGATCGACCATGCCGGCCCATTCGTCTTTCATGTCGACAACGGAAATGAGATCCCTTTTTGCCATGGGCGCTTGATGATTCGGAACGGATATAACGGTGACGGAGGAAAAAAGACACCGGAAAGATATTTTGTCCGTGTGCGTACCTGTTGGCCGGATGCGCACACGGACTGGATGCGGGATGTCGCCGTCGGTCGTTCATGCGCATCTTCAGCGCTTTGACGCGCTCGAAGGAAAGGCCGGTCTTCATGGCCACTTCCATGACCTCGCCGCCTTTGCTCAGAAGCTCCATGGCCTCTTCGTCGCCGTCCCTGGCCAGAGGCTTCTTCTTGAAGGTGTTCTTCCGCATCTCGCTGCGTTTGGGATCCTTGAACGGGGCTCCGCACTCCGGGCATGATTTGGGATGCTTTCCGGAGGTGTCCTGCCATTTATGCCCGCAATCCCTGCAGATGCAATGGTAGCATACCATCCCGCATGAGGGGCATCTCCCCAGGACATTGATGCGCACCGGGAATTCCGCCCCGCATTTGATGCACCTGTGGCTCTCTGTGGGCTCGTTCCAGACGAATCTCTTGCAGTTGGGGCAGGTCTTCGGCATCTTGTCGACTTTCCTTTCCCACACGTATCCGCAGAAATTGCATTTGCAAGGGTTTCTGTCCTCGTTCCATCTGTGCGTCCTGCATTGGGGACACCTGTTGGGGTTCATGGATGAGAACCATGTATAGCCGCACCTTTTGCAGGTCCTTCTGACAACGTCTTCGCGGTCCCATAATATGGAATGGCACCCGGGGCATATGCGGGGCTTGGCATAGGCTTCGCCTTCGCTGGAAGTCTTCCTGCAGCGTCTGGCCATCCACGTATATGAGCAGACTTTGCACCTGTATTGAGGACGCTGAGTCTGCTGTCTCCTTGCAGGGCGCTGGACGGAGGGTTCCCGTTCGCTCACCCCGCCCTGTTCGGAGACTGCTTTGGCTGCTGGCTGTTCAGCGTCATAAGTCATGGCCAATTATCTGCTGAACAAGTATTAAGGTAATGGTACGAAAACCGTAGGATTGGATTGATTATCTATACAGAATCCATTGATTTACTTATTCTAATGATATGTCCACCACCATTTTCACTGTAGAAACAGTAACAATATGGAGGCATGCCATTGCGATGGCATCCAAAGATGCGCGGGATTTCCGGGCGGAAATCCGCCGGAATGAAGGTCATACGACTTTTTTTGCCCTCGCCTTCCTGATCGCGGCTTTGCTCTTGCCAGGATCCGCCGCGAGAGCGGAAGCCCTCCCGGAAGCCCATTCGACCCCGGCTCCGGCCGCTTTCCCGTACCATGACACCGCATCGGATACGTCGGTCCCTTCACCTCTGTTCTCCAGGAACCTTGCGATGACGCAGCATACCAGATGATCGTCCGACCCCTCCGCGATGGCGGCTTCGACTTCGCCCTTGCAGACTGTGCCCAGGATGAAATCCACGAGTTTCTCGTCGATGTCCATCCCGGAGAACGCCTTTGCCCTGTCCTTCAGCGTCATCAGTTCGGACGGCATCGGGGTATCCTGCGAGGGCTTCCCGGAAACTTTCCTGGCGACTCTCAGAATCTTTCTAACGATGTTTATGGGCTCCTCCGTCATGACGTTGAATTCCCAGTAATTCTCTGGATTGAAACGTTCCGCCATCGTGGTCCTGGTGTCGTTGCTGGCATAGGAGAGGACCACCATATTGCATCCCGTCGGGATGAGGGTCTCCATGAATCCAGTGAAGACGGACACGACCAGATCGAACTCGCAGGCCTCGTACACCATCTGCTCCACGGAAGCGGCATATCTCTTGGTGAAGCGCAGAGGCTTCTGGTCCGGGAACGGCGCGTTCGTGTAGACATCGAACCCTTCTCCGTTCAGGAAACGCGCCAGCGCCTTCATTATTCTGGCGTCCCTGTCCTTCTCTTCCGCGGACCTGTGGTTTATGGAATTCCCGTACGGGTTGAGGAGGATCTTATGCCTGCATATGTACCTGCTCCTTTTCGGGGCTTCCCCGTCTTCGGTGCTGAAGCCCATGAGGCACGGTTCATTGGCGCGCTTCGAGATGCCCGAAAGACAGTTGGTCTGATAATCGAACACGTATGCGACCCCAGGATGGAGCGGCCTGAACGGGACCACTAGAAAGGAATCGTCAGGCTCCCCCAGCATCGAGATGTACTGGCGGAGATAGCCGGAATCGTTCCGAGATATCACGGTCCCTTTGACTCCGAGGAGCTTCGGAAGTATGGCGGCCACTTCGGTGACCACGAAAGTCATGTCCGAATAATCCAGGCCATCATATCTGCACAGCCATCTAAAATGGTCTCCCATATGAGGATAGGAGCACATCGCTGCCCTCTCTCCTAAGGCCTTCACCTTCTCGTACAAGGCGCGGCCCATGCGGTATTGGCGGTCTATGGATTCGGCGGAAACTATGGTGTCCACCTTCCTCTGCAGCAACGACACATAATATCCGGCTTCGTTGTACGGGCGCTGATCCAGGATCGCCGGCCCGTCGGAATCCGTTATCGGTGCCGATCTGCGGTAGGATGCAGGATTCAGCGCGACCACATCGCATTTCTTTCCGGAGCACCCTTTGGCCGCCAGAATCTTCTCCAGATTCTCCCTGAGCTTCCCCTCAGCGCAGATCACCGGCTCGTATCTCGAGATTCTGTAGTCCAATACCAGCAGCGAGCTCTCGTCAGGGATGAAATCCTCCGAAGACGGGTGGTAATAGAGGCATTTCGTGGATCTGGTGTACTTCCCTTTCGCCGATGCGAACATTATGTAGCACTTGGACTCCCTGTTGTTCGGGCATTCCGTCCCCATGATCTCCAGGACCTTGGCGCCGGGATCGGTTTTGTAATAATCGGGCCGGACGGAATACTCGGCACACACGCAGAAAAGAACGCGCAATTCTTCGGGCGAGCCGCAGAAGACCACTTTGCTGTAATCAAAAACGGAAGGATTCACTGTGAACAGGAATGGCACTCTCGTATGCCATCTGGCGAGCGCAGTGCCGGTGAACAGAGTTTTCTTGGCCTTCTGAACGTTGCGCTCCGTGCCTATCCCGCAGTATTCCATGCGGAAAGTGGCTGATTTGCCCCACTGCATCTCAATATTTTTGCAGGCCAGTTCGAACGCTTTGCGGTGGTCCTCGGAGGAGCTGGAGCAGAGCAATTCATTGCACAGAGCCTCGTCCTCCGACTGGCTGATGGGCGGGGCTTTCCTGGCGGCTTTCTTCGGAGCGGCCGCCTTTTTCTCCTTGCCGGGAACAGCCTCTCCGCCTGCCGACGGCGTCTTGCGTTCGTCTTCCATGCGCGGTCATTTTGTTTTGCATATTTAACAGTCGATACATGATCGGATCTTATCCCGCGTCTTCGGGCGGATACGGCGCAAAACAGCCCTGGACCGGCAGAAACAGCAGGAGAATCCCCCGGCGAAGCATTCCTGAGCGCCCCGCCCCGGACCGGCCCCAGAACCGCGGTCCAGCCGTCCGAAAAGACAAAGGTTTATGTAAGGGGACCTAATAGCGGGTTTCGCAGCATGGCCGGGATAGGCTAGCTTGGTTAGACTAGGGGACTGTGGATCCCCTGACTCGGGTTCAAATCTCGGTCCCGGCCCTTCTGAGTACCCGACATTTTATAAAGTATCTCTTCCAAAGCGTAGGCGGTGATAACATGGCGTGGGAAGGCAGACTCGTTAGGATCGACGGCAACAGATGGGAGATTCCCAGGGACAAATCCGCCGGGATGAGAACCAACGCCGTCATATTCGCCAGCGAAAGCATGATCGGGCAGGTATGCTCCGACAACGCGCCCCAGCAGGCTGCCAACGTCGCTTGCATACCCGGAATCGTCGGAAGCAGCATGGCGATGCCGGACATACACTGGGGATACGGGTTCCCGATAGGGGGCGTCGCCGCGGTCGATGCGGACAGCGGATCCATCTCCCCCGGAGGAATAGGCTTCGACATAAACTGCGGCGTCCGCCTCATAAAAACCGACCTCACGCTGGACGACATCAAAGGCAAGGAGAACGAGCTGGTGGACGAGCTCTACAGGAACGTCCCCTCCGGCCTGGGCTCCAAAGGCCTCACCCATGTCGGATACAAGGAGCTGGACGAGATACTTTCCAGGGGCTCGAAATGGGCGGTCGAAAACGGGTACGGATGGGAAAGGGACCTGGAAGTCACCGAGGAGGGCGGATGCATGGCCGACGCGGACAGCTCCCTGGTCGGAGACAAAGCACTGAAAAGAGGCCTGCCCCAGCTCGGATCCCTGGGATCGGGGAACCACTTCCTGGAGCTGGACGTGGTGGACAGGGTGTTCGACGGCGATACCGCCAGAGCCTACGGGCTCAAGGAAGGGACGGTCACCATAACCGTCCACTGCGGATCCAGAGGATGCGGACACCAGATCGCCACGGACTATCTCCAGCAGATGGAGCGCTACATCAAGCAGAACTCCGTGAAGCTTCCCGACAGGCAGCTGGCCTGCGCCCCGCTGGACTCCAAGCTGGGGGACGAATACTACAGGGCGATGTGCTGCGGGGCCAACTACGCCTGGGCGAACAGGCAGATGATCACCCACTGGGCGAGGGAATCCTTCGAAAAAGTGCTGGGGGATTCCGCGGAATCCATGGGAATGGAGGTCGTGTACGATGTGGCCCACAACATCGCCAAGAAGGAGAGGCACGACATAGACCGCCACCACGAGGACGTCCTGGTCCACAGGAAAGGAGCGACGCGCGCATTCGCCCCGGGCAGAAGAGAGATAACAATGAAATACAGGGACTACGGGCAGCCGGTCATCATCCCGGGCGACATGAGCGTAGGTACCTACGTTCTGGCGGGGAGGAAAGGCGCGATGGAAGAGACCTTCGGATCCACCTGCCACGGCGCCGGGCGGCTGATGTCCAGGAAGAAGGCCGTCGGAAGCCTCACCGTGGAAGGCGTCAGGAAAGAGATGGACTCCGCCGGGATCTATCTCAGGAACGGATCCGACGAGGGAATACTCGAAGAGGCCCCGGAAGCGTACAAGGACGTCGACGAGGTCATCGAAGTGGTCTGCGGCGCGGGGCTCACCGCGAAGGTCGCCAAGCTGACCCCATTCGGAGTCATAAAAGGATGATCCGGCGGCCCGGCACGGGACGCCTACCGCCAGGGTTATCCGCCATGATGCGGATTCCGCCGCATGAGCCCGAAGCCGCTGAGGACGGCCGCCAGACAGGGGCGGATGCTCCTGAAAAGCCTTCTGTCCATCAACTTCCACCTCATCCTGCTGGTGTATCTGGTCGTCTACGTGATATTCTCGCTGATAATATGGCATTACGACCCGGACATCAAGAATCTGTCCGACGCCCTGTGGTTCACCTTCGAGACGGCGACGACGATAGGCTACGGCGACCTGCTGGTGAACTCGGACATAGGCAGAATCCTCACCGTCATCCTTTCCATTTATTCCATAGCCGTGGTAGCCATCTTCACCGGCGTGATCGCCGGATTCTACGTGGAGATCATGAAGATCAAATCACACGAGAGCGCCACCGAATTCCTCGACGAGCTCGAGCGCCTGCCTGAGCTGTCCCGCGAGGAGCTAGTCAGCCTCTCAGAAAGGGCGAAGAAGTTCAGGATGAAGCGAGCGCGGCATCCCCCGGCCGGCGGCGGACATCCATGAGGCCGCCCGGAATCGGCCGGGAAACCCGGCGCTCATTCGCCGGCCTTCCAAAGTTTATCGCCGACGAAATGAATGGTTTTGACGGCCTTTCCGGGGGCTTTTTCCCCCATCTCTCCGGCCGAGCGGAGGGCTATCCCCACCGCGAGCGGGGCTCCGTTCTTCACGTCCCTTATCCATACCAGATCTCCTTCCGATATGGACGGATCCGTCTCCAAAATCCCCGGGCCCATGACGTCGGCCCCGTTGGCGACGAACGGCACCGCGCCCATGTCCACGGTGACGTACCTTCCTTCCGGCTTGTATTTCATTATCCCTCTGATCGTCAGGAAAGGTTTCCCGTCCTTTACGATCCCGTATATGTCTCCGCCGACGAATATCACGCTGAAATCCGAGCTTTCGGCCATGTCCACCGGCTCCTCCTCGGAGAACACCGGGACGCCGAATATCCCTTCGAGCTCGGAGGACAGCGCTTTGACCTCCTTGGATCTCATCCTCTTTCTCTTGCGGATCATTATGTCTGCCATTTCGGCTGCCCATGGCTTACTATCGGTATAGAATTTCCTATCGCCCCCGGCTCCGCTCCCATATTATTAAAGCAGGCGGAAGATACGGCCCTTATGAAAGACGGCGCGGCATCGACGGGGGCAGTGGGCGCTCTGGTGGGAGCGGTATCGGCCCTTCCCGGGGCGAGCGGCTCCACCATGCTGGTCGTTTTCGGCCTGTACGAGAGACTGATATGCGCCATCTCAGGGATAAGGCGCCTGGCCTCGGACATACGCTTCGTGGCTGTCCTTGCGGCCGGGATCCTGATAGGTATGTTCGCATGCTCGGTCTGCCTGGACTTCATCGTCGACAGATGGGAGATGCCGGCGATGTTCTTCTTCGGAGCCCTCATACTGTGCCAGATACCTGACGTGAAATCAATGGAGGGGCGCTCGGAACCCGCCGGGAAATCCTGGTGGATAGCGTTCGCGGCAGGTTTCCTGGCGATGATAGCCCTGCTTCCGATAAGGGAAGGGGGGAGCATCGAGCCGTCGGCGCCGGTTATGATTCTGATCGGAGCCTTGTTCGCGATAGCCAAGATACTGCCCGGAGTCAGCGGTTCCACCGTCCTGATCGCCTTGGGGCTCTACGACGCGTTCCTCGAGGCGATATCAGGCCTCGATTTCGGTTATCTGCTGCCTATGATCGCCGGAGCCGCGGCGGCCGTCATATTGCTGGCAAAAACAATCAGGATATGCATCGGCAGATACAGGACAGCCTCTTTCGGCGCCATCATGGGGCTCACGGTGGGGTCCATGGTGACCGTTCTGGCAAGCGCATGCGCGATGGCGTCCGGCGCCGAGGATATCCTGCCGGCGGCCGCCGGAATCGCGTCCGGCCTCATCGCTGGATATGCCCTCAGGCTTCTCGCAAGGAAATACAGAGGCATGGGAAGGATCGACGACAGCGGGGATAGGGATAGAAGGGATTGATCGCTGCCGTCAGAGAGCACAGATGTATGGATGCACTCATATGCCCTCGATACAGCTACATCCGGCGCATATATAAGGGAAACCAGGGGGTGCCCGAAAGTGACGGACACCCCGAAAAACCGGCCCGGCCAGTAATCATCGCCTGGATCTGTGGCGCATCTTGACCGCGATGCCTCTCTTGAGATCGGCCATCTCCCTTCCGCACATCATCGCGACGCCGACCCCGCGGACCTCGCCCCCGCAGACCGCGATGGCCTCGTCGCCTATGCGTATCCTCGGGTCGGCGGATATCACCCCGACCGCGAACAGGCTCCCTTTCATCTCGAAATCCATGATCTCGACTGTGTTGAACCCTTTCTCGGCGAGGATCTTCGCCCCGTCCAGCGTCAGGGAGACCATCCCTCTCTCCGGGGTCATCATGCCCAGCTGGACCTTCTCGGAGCGGTTCTCCGGATTCTCGCGGAACAGCTTCCAGTAAGGGAATTTGCCGATGGCATAGGTGTTCCCGTCCATCAGAAGCCCGGCGGCTTCCCTCCCGAACTGGAACTCCAGGACCGACCTGATCTGATCGTTGCGGTCGTCGAGATAATCGGCCGGCTCCATGCCTTCCGCGGCCGCTCTGAGCACCTTGTCCAGATTCTCCAGGGACGCAGGCGATGTCGGATCCCCCACAGCCGTGAGCTCCATGTCGGCAAGGCCCTAGACCAGCTCGCTGTCCTCCCCCAGATGGCAGATTATCTTGTCGTAGCCCTGTGCGATGATGTTTCCGATCATCTCCCTTATCATCGCCTTCTCCTCGCATTTCCATTCGCCGGTGACCGGGATGTCGTAGGCGTTGGCAGGATACATGGCATCCAGCTCGCGGGGGACCGCACCAAGCGGGGACGTGACTATGACTTCGTGCACGAGGGTATCGTGGGGAGCGGTGTGGATCGCCGACGCGAAGGCCTTGTGCGATTTCGAGATGTGGTACGGCTTCTTCGCCGAGCACGGCAGCAGAAGGAGTATCCTCTTGCCGGCCGGCTTCCTGTAGGACTTCATCCTGTCCCTGTATCTCCTTATGTCGGGCCTCCTGAGCGCCTGGGTTGAATTGCAGCAGAATCTGCATCCGACCGTGGAGCATGTCTCCTCCGCGTAGACGTATCCCTCCCTATCGTAGATTCTGAGGAGGGCGACGGAGGAGGGCGACGAGAACGACCTCTGGTCCGCGAGCTCCCTGAGCCTGTCGCAGCCTATGAACATCCGGACCTTCTCCAGCTCGGCGTCCAGCTCCCTGACGTTCGCCTCTGACTCGTCCTTCCCGGTGACGATGTCCGCCTCCGGGATCTGCCTTATGCCGCTCAGCCCCATGGCCTTGGGAAGGGAGGCATCGAACAGATCCACTCCCATGTACGCAAGTATGGATGCGGTGGAAGGCTCGGCGATGCCCAGCATGCACAGGATCCTCCCGAATCCGCAGGCTTCCCTCAGCCTGATTATCGCATCGACGGCGCGGCGCGGATCGTGCCTCAGCTCGAACGCATTGGGGACGACCACGACCTCCGCCCCGACGTCCGGGACGAATCCCTCCGGGACCGGCAGCCTTACGACCTGTATCCCGTCCTTCACGGCAGATACGCCGCTCAACCCGGATGACGCCGTAGTCAGAAGCCCTTCCTCGAGAGGGATGTCGGAGCCCATGAAATGGAGCGTCCTTCCGTTTTCCCCTGCCCCGATCCAGGCCGGCCCTTCCGGTGAGTCCTTTATGGCGCAGGGGGACGTGATGCGGAGATCTCCCCGGGTGTATTCGCAAACTCTGCCTCTCTGGGACCGGGAGACGATGTCCAACATGCCTCCGACGACGCCTATATAGATATTAATGGTTGCGGAAACACGGAAGAATACAGTTAATAACGGCCATGGCGATAGGGAATCCCATGGACCTCTACGACAAAGACGTTGTGTCAATCAGGGACTTCAGCAAGGACCAGATCGAAGGGATTCTGGACCTTTCCCAGAAGATGGTTCCGTATGCGCTCGGCGACAAGACGAGACGCATCCTAGACGGCAAGATCCTCGGCAACCTTTTCTTCGAGCCTTCCACGCGCACCAAGCTTTCGTTCGAGAGCGCGGCGTACAGGCTGGGCTGCGACGTCATAGACGTATCCGAGATGTCCATGACATCGATATCCAAAGGGGAGACCCTCGCGGACACCATAAAGATGGTCGACGCCTACTGCGA
The DNA here is from genome assembly GCA_016281925.1 of Methanomassiliicoccaceae archaeon. Lineage (GTDB taxonomy): Archaea > Thermoplasmatota > Thermoplasmata > Methanomassiliicoccales > Methanomethylophilaceae > Methanoprimaticola. Next base: position 12,929 of record JAEEJP010000011.1, on the reverse strand, counting down.
CCTCATCGTCCTGAGGCACCCGTACGAGGGAGCGGCCAGGCTGGCCGCCAAATTCTCGATAAATCCCGTCATCAACGCTGGAGACGGGGCCGGATCCCACCCGACGCAGACCCTTCTGGATCTGTTCACGATGAGGGAGGCCAAAGGCACCCTCGACGGCCTCAACATAGTCCTCGTAGGCGACCTGAAATACGGCAGGACGGTCCATTCCCTGGCCGACGCGCTCACCATGTTCGGCGCGAAGATCACCCTTGTCGCTCCGGAAAGCCTCCAGATGCCCGACGACATAGTCTCCCATCTCGAAGAGAAAGGATGCCACCCCAGGAAGACCGCGGTGCTGGAGGACGTCATAGACCAGGCCGACGTGCTCTATGTCACCAGGATCCAGAGGGAAAGGTTCCCCGACCCGTCCGAATACAATAAGGTGGCAGGGACATACAGGATAGACAACGCGATCCTCAGAGAAGCCAAGAACGACATGATCGTCATGCACCCGCTTCCCAGGGTCGGAGAGATAGCGCCCGAAGTGGACGGCACCCAGCATGCGAGATATTTCAAGCAGGCATTCAACGGGGTCCCCGTGAGGATGGCCCTTCTCAGCGCCATTCTGGGAGGTGAGATGCGATGCAGACGAATCAGACAGTGAAAGAGATCAAGCTGGCCCCCATCAGGAACGGGACGGTCATCGACCACATCGCCTGCGGCCAGGCGCTCAACGTGATGAAGATCCTCGGCGTCAGCGAGAACAACATCGATTCCTGCATCAGCATAGGGATCCACGTCCCTTCCACCAAGGAATCCAAATGGAAAGATCTGATAAAGATCGAGGACAGGGAGCTGGACTCGGCGACCGTGGACAAGATCGCCCTGATCGCGCCTGACGCTACGATCTCCATCATCAGGGACTATTACGTCGCGGAGAAGTATACCGTGCACCTCGACGACCACGTCAGCGGCCTTGCCAGATGCAGCAACCCCAACTGCATAACCAACAAAGGCGAGCCGGTGGCCCCTGAATTCACGGTGGTGAGCAGGCATCCCATCCAGCTCAGATGCTGCTACTGCGACAGGATACTGACCAACGTATCCGACAACCTGCTGTGATCCGATGAAAATAATAGTTGTCGCAGGCATGCCCGGGGCCGGGAAAGAGGAGCTCCTGAAGGTCGCACGCGAGATGGGCTTCGATTTCCTGAGGATGGGCGACGTCGTCAGGGAATGCTATGCGGCATCCGGAGCGGAATCCGAGGGGCTTTCCGTGGGAGAATTCGCCTCCAGAGAGAGGGAGAGGCACGGCAAGGACGTCTGGGCGGAAAGATCCGTCGAGCGTATGTCCGGGGATCTGTTCTTCGTGGACGGATGCAGGAGCATGGACGAGGTCCGCTCATTCCGCCGCCTTTCTGACGACGTATACATAATCGCCGTCCATGCCCCGAGGAGCGAACGCTTCAGAAGGCTGGTGAACAGGAACAGGGAGGACGCCCCCCATAACAAAGAGGAATTCGACGCCCGCGACAGCATGGAGATAGGCTGGGGAATCGCGGAGGTCATATCCCTGTCCGAATACATGCTGGTCAACGACTCCGATCTGGAGAGCTTCCACGCGAACTCCCGCGCGCTTCTGGAGCGCCTCAGATGAGATTCACGACTTCCCGCCTCTGCGGAGGCGATTCCTTCATGGCCATATCCGCCGACCCCATGGACATCGACATGGATGCGGCGGCGGAATCCATCACAGCCCGCGGATGCGCGATAACGAAGAAAGGCGAGATGGAGCTGATTTTCACCTGGAACGGGATGGAGGTCACCCTCTATCCTTCAGGGAAAGTCATGTTCTTCCCGCTGAAGGACCGCGCCCTGTGCATAAAATACGCCACCGAACTGCTGGAATCGCTCCGATCTTTTGGATCCGGGATCAGGCCGCGCCACCGGAGAATAGGGCCTCCGGAAACATTTCCGAAGGGATGGATGCGGAATCATCCCCGATAGAATGCCATTTTTTGGCATGATATTATAAATGAGATGCCGATGGGCGGTCATGGATGCCCTAATGTTGGCGGCAACGGCCGCGGTTCTGTCCGCCCTGCTTTCCGCCGCAGCATACAAAGCCGGCTGCCTCACAAAAGACGGGGCGGCAGCCTCGTTCCTCATCGGGGCTTTCACGGGCATATTCGGCTCTCTGGAAGCGTTCATCCTGCTTACCGTGTTCACCGCAACAGGTTTCGCCGCCACATGGAACGGGCTTTCCGAGAAGAAGAAAGCAGGCCTCCAGGAGGGAAAGAAAGGCGAGCGCACATGGAAGAACGTGGCCGGCGTCGGGATTCCGCCGTGCGCCATAGTAGCTCTAAACGCGGTATGGCCGATGGAGCCTGCGATGTTTTTCGTGGCGTTCATATCCACCATGGCAGTCGCCGGAGCCGATACGATAGCGTCGGAGATCGGCGTCCGCGACAGGAACGTCTATCTCATCACCAGCTTCAGGAGAGTCCCCCCGGGCACCAACGGGGGCGTATCCCTCCTGGGCACGTCGGTATCCACGGCCGCATCCCTGGCGATAGCAGTTCTGGGATGGCTCATAATGGCCCATAGCCTGGACTGGATGCTCATAATCCCCTTCGCGGCGGGAGTCTTCGGGAACATCATGGACAGCGTGCTGGGAGCAGTCCTGGAGGACCGCGGATACATCTCGAAATACGCCAACAACTGCCTTACGGCGCTCATGGGTGCCGCCTTCGGAGCCGGCGTCTGCGCGGCGGCAGGATGCGCCTGAAAGCATCGCCCTTTGGAGAGCGCGGAATCCGCGATGTCAGAGACCGAGCTTCTGACCTCCTCGAATCCGCGCGTATTGTCTATCACATGCCATCCTTCCGAAAGGGACAGCATCTTTTCGCGGATGTGGGAAAGATCTTCGATGTTCTCGAAGGACTCCAGCTCCTCCCCGCGCTCCATTATGCGCCTCAGCGACGTCTCCGCGTCCACATCCACCAGTATGAATTCATCCGGCATGGGGAAGAGCTTGGTGATCGGGCCGTACGCCTTCCTGTATATCCCGTCCGGAAGATATGCCACCGACATCAGATATCTGACGAAGATGAAATCATCGTACTTCCGGGAGCCGATCCTCATCCTGAATATGGAGTTCACGGCGTCGAGTATGAAAAACAGCGTGGAAAGGATCTTGGCCAGCTTGCCTTCCTTGTGGAGATATCCGTATTCGAGCCTCCCCGCCAGGCAGGATCTGTCCGGGTGGGAGACCATGAAAACCCTGCGGCCTTCGGATTCCAGCTTCTCCTTCAGGAATTCGGCGCAGGTGGTCTTCCCGCATCCGTCCATCCCGTCCACGACGTACCATGTCATTTCAGAGCCCCAGAAGAGCCATCGCAAGCGCCACGGTCAGAGGGACGGCCAGATTGTCGTAAGCCCCGTTGCAAACGGCTTCGATGGCGGCGGCAAGCGCGCCTGCTATCGCGCATGCGACGTACGGCGGGACGATGCCCGAATATGCGCCTGCGGGATACCACCCCGAAGAGGCCAGGAACCCATAATATGCTATCAGAACGAGGGAGATGACGGCCGTGAAAGCGAACACGCCGAACGACCCCTCCGCGGACTTGCCGTTGATGATCTTGTGCCTGCCGAATTTCTTCCCTATGACGCTGCCGAACCCGTCGCCGAACGTCATGGCTATCACGCCTATGGATGCGGCGGTCCAATGATCGGAGCAGAGCAGCACCAATACGGTTATGGTGATGGCATAGAAGAACAGGCCTGTCCTGTGCCCTTGGCTGGAAAGATCGCCCAGTTTGGAATCCGAGATCCTGTTTCCCTTGATCATCGCGAAGAAAAGGATGACCGCGAAGGGAATCGTGAAGAACAGCAGCATCACCCAGCTCTCGGTGAACATCCACCAGACGAATACGAACGTCCCGACTCCGATGTGGACCACTTTGCGGGTGTCTATCCTGGATTTCCTTTTTTCAAGGTAAGCCGAGACGACCAGCGACACGCCGATGATCACATACACCAGAATGAGCGCTATAAAGTCCTGAGTCTGCATCCTCCAACCTGCCAGTGGGGAAGGAGTAATGCCTACTCCATGATAAATGTTGATTGGAAACGTTTGAAACCATTATATAAATAAAACAGGTCATGGCGTCCCATGAACAAGTATCTGCAGCTGTTCAGGATGGGGAACGTCGTGATGGGGATCATCGGCGTTACCGTGGCATCCTTCATGGCTTCGGGGACCGGAATCGCCGACCATTGGATGAATCTCCTGATTTCCGCTCTGGTAGTGTTCATGTTCATATGCGGAGGCAACGCCCTCAACGACAGCATAGACGCCGGCATCGACAAGGTCGCGCATCCGGAACGCCCGATCCCCTCCGGCCGCATGACCGTCAGAGAGGCGAGGAACGTCGGCATCGCCATGCTGGCCGGATCGGTTGCGGCTTCGCTTCTGACGATGGATCCCGTCTGCATCATCATCGTGGCCGTTGCGGCGGCGCTGATGGTATCGTACGAAATGTTCCTCAAGCAAAGGGGGTTCGTCGGCAATCTGACCATCGCAGCGCTCACCGGGATGACTTTCCTGATGGGAGGGGCGGCGGTCTCGAACGCCGAAGGGAACGCCATCGTAGCGGTAATGGCCGCCCTCGTATCCGTGGGAAGGGAGATAGCCAAGGACATCGAGGACATGGAGGGCGACGAAGGAAGGGTCACCCTGCCCATGAAAATCGGAAAGAAAGGCGCCGCGGCGGTCGCCAGCGTATTCTTCGTCGCCGGTCCGGCGCTGAGCATAGTGCCGATCGTATTGCACACGTATGGGCCGCTGTATTATCTTGTGGCGGTCGCGGATGTGATGTTCATATTCTGCGCTTATTCCGTATTCTCCGACCCGCACAAGGCCCAGAAGACCGCGAAGATAGCCATGTTCGTCGCTCTCGTCGCGTTCATATTGGGCGTCGCGGTCAGACGACGACCAGGACAGAAACCGGGGAGAAATCCCCGGCTCAGAAACTTCTCCGCATCCGTTCGATCCGCATCGGACGGGATAACCGGGACCGCAGCCGGCCGGCCGACGGATCGGTATTGGCCAGAGACTATCCATTGAATGATTCCCATAGTCTCTATTTAATATCCATAGACCGTACTTATTTCGACACTGCTTTCGGGCGGGAGGTCTGATAATGACGAAAACTGAGATGTGCTCGGCATCGGCTGGACATGAGCGGCTAACTATGCGCGCTCTCATGATTCTTGCCGGGGCCATAGCCCTCCTGTCGTTGTTGATCATCCCGGCGGCATCCAGCAGCTCGGACGCCGACGATTATTTCTGGGACGACGACGAAAGGATACAATACATGCAGCGGGACGGCGAAAGCTGGGTTACCGCAATTAGAATAGCGGACGGAATCGCGGAGATAACAGTCCCCGCCCAAGTCACGCACGAAGGAACCACATACCAAGTTAAAGCCGTAGATTTCAGCTACAATTATGACATCATCTCTGTGAAACTTTCGTACGGAATAGAAGTCATCGGAATCAACGATGGATTCTACAGCTGCCAGAACCTCAGAAACGTTGACATACCGGATTCCGTCACGACGATAGAGCGCGATGCTTTCGACCATTGCTATGCATTGTATCACCTCTATCTTCCCGATTCGATAACCAGAATAGGCGAAGCGGCATTCAGCAACTCGGGATTGGTCTCGATCAGGCTTCCGGAAGGCAGCGGCTTCACGGCTCTGCCCAACTATATGTTCGAAAACTGCCGCCAACTGACTTCGATCGCCATACCCAGCAACGTGACGTCGATAGGAGAAGGATGCTTCGTGGACTGCGACAGACTGGAACAAATCGTGATCCCCGAGAACATCAAATCCATAGGGTACAACGCCTTTAACTGCGAAGCCTTGACTTTCATCGATCTCCGCTGCGACGGGACGACGGAATTCGGAGACTATTGCTTCTGGGGCTCACCCGTTTATGGCTCGATGAAAATCAGAACCTCCCTTCCGATGGAAACCTTCCGCAACAACCAGATAACTGCGGTAAGGGAAGAGGCGCAGATCGGGCCCGACCTGGAATTCGGGTATCATTTCCACGGCAACACCATAGACTGGGAAGTCTCGAACCATGAATGGGATCTGGTGGACGGATATCTGAAGGTCTGGGCGGTATCCCCTGACAACACAGCCCTTTCTGAAGACGGCGGAAATCCTTTCTGCGTGGTCGACAGGGAAAACAGAAGCATATTCAGCGTCAAGCCTCTGATACGCCAGGTGGAATTCGTGAACGACCCGTCCAACGGCAAGTATCTCATCACTTCCGTCGGCTACGATGCGTTCTGGAACGTCCTGTCCAATTCGTTCGCCCTTCCGGAAGGCGTGGAGATCCTCATGAGCGACTCTTTGGGGTATCCGAATATCCTGAACATCCCGTCTACCCTTGAATCATCCGATGGCGACCTCGTCATCCGGAACACGATGATCGTCTCCGACAGCGAAGTCCCCGAGGGACTGTGGGCTTACCTGAGCGGTGGATCCGTCGTGATGAACGTCGGCTCCAGCATAGCCTCCGACGGCCTTCTGGAAACCTGGGATTCCCATTTCCCCTACGATGAGCTGATACTGTACTTGGTAGGGAACACCCCTATGATCTCCAAGATAAACAGTGCCGGACTCGAAATCGATGCCTGTTATATCTCGGACACCGACGGAAAAGTGTACATATACGACAGAGACAGCGAAAAATGGGTCCAGGTGCCTGAGCTCCGCACGGTTCAGTTCAATATCAACGACGGATTCGGGTCATACACCAGGAAAGTCGTCTCCGGAACCATAGGCGACGCAGGCATCACATACCTTCCCGGAAAGAGCTTCGCGGGATGGTTCGCATCCGGAGGCGTGTTCGTACCGCCGGACGCGAGCGTATCCAGCGCCATGGGAAACAGCTACCTCAAAAATCTCTATGCCCGTTGGAACGGAGCCTTTGTCGAGCTCGGAAACGGGGTGACCCTGACGGTAGACGGCACCTCATATACCGGATATGCCACCGTCCCGCTCGGCAAGACCGCGACCGTATCGTTCGGAGACGGCCTCGGGCTGTATTGCGCGCCGGGATTCTCCGTGAACGGGAATGCTCTGACCCCCATCGCAGGATGCCAGACGTATGCCGTCATGGCCGAGCCCGTGGACAGGACCCATGTCACGCTGGACCTCAGCGGCGGAGAGAGCGGATTCACCAGCTTCGACATTGAGATCGGCGGCGCAGTGCCATCCTCGTACAGGTCTCCCACCAGAACCGGATATGCCTTCGGCGGATACATGGAATCCAACGGCATCACCGTCATCGACGCCAAGGGCGCATTCGTGCCGAAGGTGGCCGGATACACCGACAGGAACGGCCTATGGGCCAACGAGAACTCCGCCGTCACGCTCACTGCGAAGTGGATCGCGCACACCACCAAGGTCATCCTGCACAATATGAGCGTCGTCCCCGATACGGAGTACACCGCGACCTATGGAAGCGATTTCCCGTTCATCGACGTCCCTTCCAGCGACAGCGCGAGATTCGACGGTTATTATTCGGACCTCGCCGACTCCTCCGCCCTCGTGGTAGGGACCAACGGATGGAACGTCTACGACGCCAACTCCTATTTCAATGGATACCTCTGGGTCGGAGACATCAAGGCCTACGATCTTTACGCCAAGTGGGTGCCCAAATACACCGTAATAAACGATTACGACGACAGCTCCTACGCTCTGTCCGGCGATGAGGCGCTGAACATCGGCCAGCCCTCCAAGGCCGGATACAGCTTCGCCGGATGGCTTCTCTCCGGAGACGCCGACTACAGCATCGCTGTGTACGGCGCAGAAGGAAACGTCACTTCGAAGATAACAGACGGGAAGGCGTTCAAGGCAGCCGGCGGCGACACCTGGGTCGCATCCCTGTCGTCCACCGTCGGCGGCACCGTGCATACAGTGCCTCAGTGGACCCCGATCAAATACAAGGTGACCTTCGATCTGGCGGGAGGAACCGGCAGCCACACCGACAAGACCTTCACGTACGACAGTAAATACGCCGTATCCGAGCCTACCAAAAACGGATACATATTCCTCGGCTGGACCGTCACCTGCGAAGCCGGCTCGTGGGCCAAATGCTCCGACACCAAGAACGGCGATTACCGCTGGATGTCATCTACCACGCCCGACAAGAACGCCGTGTCCGGAAACGCCCTCTACGTGATGAACCTATCCAATGACGCTTCGAAGACCGCCACCATGGTAGCCCACTGGGCCCCCGGAACCTATTCGGTCAGCTTCGACCCCAACGCCGCCGATGCCTCGGGCTCCATGAGCGTCCAGACATTCTACATAGACACGGACGCGGCACTGAGCTGGAACGAATTCGCCAAGGCCGGCCACACTTTCAAGGGATGGGCTACGACCCCTGCCGGACCCGTCGCCTACGAGAACGGCCAGACCGTAAGGAACATCGCGGAGAAGGACCAGATCCTGACCCTGTATGCCGTATGGCAGGTCAACCAGTACACCATACACTTCGCCAACACCGGGACGAGCGTCATCAAGGACATCACCCAGGATTACGGAACCCCCATAACCGCTCCCGCCGACCCTGTCCTGCCCAGATACACGTTCTCCGGATGGAACCCCCAGATCCCCGCGGTCATGCCCGACAGAGACATGACGGTCACCGCGACCTGGGAAGTCGGCACATACACCGTCACCTTCAGCGCCAACGGCGGCGCCGGGACCATGAAGCCCCAGGCCGTAGCCTACGAGCTGACCGTGCCACTGAGCGCCAACGAATTCACCAAGACCGGATACAAGTTCTCCTCCTGGAACACCGCCAAGGACGGGTCCGGAACCTCCTACCAGAACAAGGAGGCCGTGTACAACCTCGACGACATAACCCTGTACGCCCAGTGGACGCCCATCAAATATTTCGTGAAGTTCCACGAAAACACCGGCAGCACCCCGGAAAGCACCGCGACCCAGACCATGACCTACGGAAAGAGCGCGGCGCTCAAGGCCAACGCCTTCACCAACGCCCCGTTCTCGTTCCTGTCCTGGAACACCAAGACCGACGGCACAGGCACCAGCTACGCCGACAAGGCGACCGTCAGGAACCTCTCGAATACCGACGGAGCGACCGTCCACCTGTACGCCCAGTGGGACTCGCCTTCCACCGCCATCACTCTGGACAAGGGCGAAGGAGATGCCGGCGGAACCGCGTCCGCCAAGTACGGGAACGCATCCGCATCCATCGCCAAGCAGGCGACCTCCGCCTACCTCCGCCTGGTCGGATACTACTCCGGCGAAACCCTGGTCATCAACCCCGACGGCTCCTTCCCGATGAGCGCGATAGGATTCGTCGAGGACGGAAAGTGGAGATACTCCGGCGAGACGCTGACCCTCACCGCGAAGTGGAAGGTCCCGTACGAAGTCGGGGAGACCTTCGTATTCGAAGGCATAACCTACAAGATCACGTCGATCAGCCCCAACAAGGCCGCCGCCGTCAACGTCAGCGCGCCTTCGGACGAGATCAGGATCGCCGCGAAGGCTGAGCACATGAACGGGGAGTTCGCCGTTACGGCGCTCGCCAAGAATTCGTTCTCCGGATGCGCGTCGGCCGAGCTAGTCACCATACCTTCGAGCATAGCCTCGGTCGGATCCGGATCGTTCTCCGGAGTGACTTTCTACGACATGGACGGAACCACCGCGCTCCAGAAGACGGCGGCCGCCCTGAAGGGACATACCTTCGTCGGAGGCAACGGAAAGCTGGTCCTCCAAGGCATCGTCCTCGGCGAGAGGTTCGATTACGGAGACCTGAAGTACAAGGTCACCTCCGTTTCCCCCTCCTACGAGGCATCCGTCGTCGGATACACGGGAACCATGACCAACCTGACCGTGCCTACATCTGCGGTATGCAAGGGCGTCAGCATTTCCGTCACATCGATCGGAAGCCAGGTGTTCTACAACTGCTCCACCATAGTCACCGCCTCCCTCGGCAGCATAACCTCGCTGGGCTCCAAGGCCTTCGCCAACTGCCCCGCCCTGAAGAGCGTCGATTCCGGGGACTTCCTGAATGAGATAGGCTCATATGCGTTCTACAGCTGCCCCGCGCTGGAATACGTCAAGGTCCCGGCTTCGGTGGCAACCATCGGAACCGCCGCATTCTCCGGCCTGACGTTCTACGACGCGGACGGGGAAACCAAGCTCGGCGCCGGAGCGCTACCCGGATACGTCTACAAGGGCCAGGGAGACAAGGTCCTGGTCCGCGAAGTGCGCCTGTCTGTCGGGGATGAATTCAAGACCCGCGGCTTCATGTACACCGTGACATCTCTGAGCCCCAACAAGGCCGCCCTGTCCGGCTATGTAGGCAAACCGGTCGACGTCATCGTCCCCGCCGAGATAAGCTACGGAGGCGCGAAGTTCGCCGTCACCTCCGTGGGAGCCAAGGCATTCTACGGATGCGCCACGCTCAGGTCCGTCGACCTCGGCGACGCAACAAGCATCGGCTCCAAGGCCTTCGCCAACTGCGCCGGCCTTGAAACGGTGAAGATGAACGCCGTATCCTCCATGGGGACCTACGCGTTCTACGGCTGCCCAGCCCTGAAGAGCGTCCAGTTCTCCGGATCCCTGAAGACGGTCGGCGCCAATGCGTTCCAGGGTATAACCTTCCTCAAGATGGACGGCACCGCAGTGAGCGCGGCCGCAGACCTGAAGGGATACCTGTTCGAGGGCTCCGGAAGCGTGCTCAAGAAGAACGCGTTCAAGGTGGACGACAGATTCACCTACACCGGCCTCAAGTACAGGGTCATAAACATCGACCCGCTGAAGGTGTCCCTCGTAGGATATGAAGGGGTCATCACCCATCTCACCGTTCCCGGATACGTGGAATTCAAGGGAGAGAGCCTGCTGGTCGCCACCATAGGGACGAAGGCCTTCTACGGGAACCAGGACCTGAAGTTCGTCGACCTCGGATACGTGAACTACGTCGGCGTGAAGTCTTTCGCCAACTGCGCGAACCTCACGGATCTCGTGGTGACCAAGAGCGTGGCGACGGTCGCCGACTACGCCTTCGCCAACTGCGGCATCACCGCTCTGGACATACCCGGAGACGGCGTAGAACTCCAGACCAGCGCGTTCAGCGGATGCAAGAGCATGGCGAGCATCACCTTCAGCGGACACGGCGCTACGATAGGCAAGAATGCCTTCTACAAGAACAACGGCGTGACGAGCGTGGACCTGTCCACCGTCGCTACGGTAGGGATGAAGTCGTTCTCCTATTGCTACGGCCTCACGTCGCTGACCGTGCCCAGCAACATCCGCGTGATAAGCGAATACGCGTTCTTCCAGTGCAAGAACCTGAAGGACCTGACCGTCGAGAGCGGCGTCCAGAAGATAGGCGCCAGCGCGTTCAGCGGATGCGTCTCGCTTCAGAATGCTGACCTGCCCAAGTCCCTGATATACATGGGCAAGAACGTGTTCTACGGCCTGACCTTCCTGGACCTCAACCTGGAGCCCATGGAAGCCATCCTGAAGAACGTCCGCGGCCACAGCTTCGTCGGATCCGGAAAGGTCCTGCGCATGACCGCGGACCTGATCGACGGCGAAGAGTTCTCCTCCGGCGGGCTGATCTGCAAGGTGACCTCGGCCGATTCCCTCGAAGTGTCCCTCATCGGATTCGAGGAGGGCGCCGCGGCCGTCCCCAGCTCCCTGATATACAAGGGCTGGGAGGTTGCGGTGACCTCCGTGGCCGAGAAGGCGCTCTTCGAATGCGGCACCCTCGTCTCGGCGGATCTGACCGCCGCCAAGTCCATCGGCTCCAAGGCCTTCGCCTACTGCCCCCTCGCCGAGGTTTCGTTCTGTGACGGCCTCCAGACCGTAGGAGGATACGCATTCTACGGGATTTCCTTCTACGACGGAGCCAAGAAGATCTCGGCGACCGCGGGCAACCTCAAGGGCCATGCTTTCGCCGGCGAGGGCTCGGACCTGTACCTGATATCCTGAAACCATGGGGGCTCCGGCCCCCCAAACCGCTTATCTTTCCTGTTTCAGCTTATCGCCGCTCTGAAACCGGCGCAGGACGGCGCCTGACGCAGTTTATTTGAAGGAAATTATTAAATAGAATGAATATATCCACACTTTCGGCAAGACGGCCACAGCGGCGGGGAAACACCCGGTCCCATCCCGAACCCGGCAGTAAAGTCCGTCCGCGTACCTGTCTGTACTGTATTGCGCAAGCGTACGGGAACTCAAGCACGCTGTCTGCCACTTTTCCTATCATTCCTCTGAAAGCCCATACTGCCGATTGCCATTTCACTTTTTTGTCTGGCTCCATGGATCAGAGCATGGTACAGCCAGATCGAGGGAGATGGCTGCCGGTTCAATAAGATATTATTAACTGCAAATTCATCTCGAATTATGAACAAAAATGTTCTGATCGTAGCGGTCGCAGTCGCGGTCGTCGCAGTTGTCGCGGTCGCGGCATTCTTCCTGCTCAGCGGCCCCAAATGGGACGAACCGTTGGACAGCTGGGTTCTGAACCAGGATGTCAAGGAAGGCGACTACATACAATACAATGACACATACACCGTCGTCTCTGTAAACGGCAACACCTGCGAGGTAAAGAAAAACAGCGACACGGGAACCATTACCATGAGCAAGCAGGACTTCCTCAGACTCCTCTCCGCCAAAGAACAGATGGCCAGATTGTTCAGCGGTTCGAATTATACGATATCTGCGCATTATGACCCGAAATTCTCGGTTTCTTGTAGGTATATCTTTGAAGGTATGTTTTTATTTATAAACTCCAAAAGCTGATTTAAATACTCTTTATAAATGGAAGGCTTTTTATATTATACCTACAATATAGGTATGTGGCAGAAATCTTCT